>JAQGPD010000293.1 GCA_028293305.1 Verrucomicrobiales bacterium
GACCGCCGCCGAAACCGCCGCCGCCCTTCAGGAAAAATTCCCCGGCGCCATCGCTTCCACCGTCGAGTTCCGCGGGGAAATCAGTGTGACGGTCACCCCCGCCTCCCTTCTTTCCATCATGACCTACTGCCGCGGGGAGCTGGCCTTCGACCTCCTTTTGGACGTCAGCAGCGTGGACAATATGGGAGAGGATCCGCGCTTTGTGGTGGTTTATGAACTGTATTCCCTCAGCACCAAGGTCCACCTTCGCGTGAAGACGGCGGTTTCCGAGGACGAGCCGGCCGTGGATACGGTCAGCCACCTCTGGCCCACTGCCGATTGGCATGAGCGCGAGGTTTACGACATGATGGGAATCAAGTTCACGGGACATCCCGATCTCCGCCGCATTCTGATGTGGGATGGCTATCCCTTCCATCCGCTCCGCAAGGATTTCCCCCTTGGCGGTCTGCCTTCGGACATGCCTGATGTCGCTTTCACAGGCACCGCTCCATTGGAAGGCGGTCCTTTTGTCACCAGCGCGGGAGCCATGGACCGGGTGAGCGCGGAACCCCGGGCCCGCGGGGAAAAATAGCCATCACCCGCCTGGGTTTCCGGCGGATTGTCCTTCAGCAATCCGTCATCGATAACAAATAATGCGCTGCAGCGTTCGGCGTTGAGAACCAAGGGCCTGACCTGTTTTTTTTAAAGATGGAAACGATCCTGGCTATCGAAACCTCCACCAACCAGGGCAGCATCGCGCTGTATCGGGATGGCCGGCCCGTGGATGTGATCGAGTTCAGCAGCGACCGCTCCCACAACTCCGTCATTTTCGGTCCGCTCGAAACGATGCTCAAAAACGGACCGCCGGATTTGGTGGTCGTGGGCACCGGGCCGGGAAGTTATTCCGGGATCCGCGTCGGCATTGCGGCCGGCATGGGCATCAGTCTGGCGCATGATATCCCCTTGGTGGGATTGCCGTCCCTGACTGCTTTCGGGCAGGCTTACAGTTTGGAGCGTTATGCCTTGGTGGGGGATGCCCGGCGGGGATCGTGGTGGTATGCGGAAGTGGAAAGCGGGACGCTGGTGCTGGGGCCGGAAGTGGGGGACGAAGCGGAAATCGCCACGCGCGCCGGGAATTGGCCGGGGCAACTTTTCACCGTGGACACGGCCTCCCCGCCGTTTTGTCAGGCGATGCCCGTGCGTCCTCGCGCGGATGTGTTGGCCTGCCGGGCAGGGGCTCTCTCCGTGGAGGCGGTGGCGCGCCTGGCCGCGGTGGAGACGGAACCGCTCTATCTGCGGGCGCCCTTTATCACTGTTAGTAAGAAACCGTCAGGGCTGGCCGCCTTCACGGCTGCGCGCGAGCCATCCTGACAATAAATCCGGCAGGCCGCGCACCGGATTTCCGGGGAAATCCCCCATGAGGCAAATCTGGATTTGATGCCGGGATTTCAGATAGTCGCTGTGGCCCGCCAGCCAATAACCGGAATCCGCGGCGACTTTGATCAATTCCTCCGGATCCGCATCGGGGGGCAAAGTCAGGGTCAGGACGGCCGGGGAACATTCACTCTCCGATCCGCAAAGCTGGAATCCGGCCTTGGCCAGGGCCTGGCGGAGTCTGGTGCCGCGACGCGAGATCCTGACAAATTTTTGATCCCAATCCGTCAGGTGCAACGCGGCATGCAGCGCGGCGATGAGGTTGGACCCTAACGTGGACGGCATGCCGGCGGTGGCTTCATGGCGGTGGAGATCGAAGGAACGCGGTCCGTGGTCGGAGGATGCGCCAGGCCTTTCCGCGGCGAAGATCAACGCCACCCCCGGATAGGCCGCCAGGGCTTTGCCGGAAGTGCCGGTGGCCATCCAGACTCCTGACAAATCCACCGGGACAGCTCCCAGACTGCTCACACAGTCGGCGGCTGTTTTGATATTGCGGGCACGGCAGATTGTTGTCAGGGCGGCGAGGTCATGGAGGATCCCGGTGCTGGTTTCACAATGCGTCAGCCAGAGCCAGCCGGTGCCGGGATGCCGGTCCAGGAAATCGGTCAGGATCCCGGGGGTCAGGCACGCGCCATCGGGCAGGGAAATTTCCCGGAAGCTCAGACCCGCGCGACGGCTGTGGTCGGCGAGCCGTCGGCCGAATTCCCCGCTCACCAAAACCAGGCCCGGCGCCTGAAGGAGGCGGAGATGCGAGGCCACGGCATCATTGGCCAGGGTGCCGCCGCCCGGGAGCAAATACACATAAGGGGCCCGGGTGAAGCGGCTCAGAAAATCCCGGATTTCCCGCACCTGACCCAGCACCGGCCCGGAACGGTGCGGGACCGCCGGCCGATGAAAGGCCTCCCGGACCGCCGGCGAAACCGCGACCGGTCCTGGCAAAAGATTGATAGGCCCGGACGGTGGATCCGGATTCAGCAGTGGCACGGCTTTCAGCAAACCTTCGACGGTGATCCACATGGGTTGATACCACGCGCCTTCGCGGCCGATCAGCGGGCCGAATGGCTGGAAGCCGAGGTGGGTGTATAACTTCAGCTGCCGGGTGGTGGCCGAAATCATGGCGGCGGTGCGGCCCCCGGCTTGGACAGCTTCAACGATGCGCCGCAGCAGGCCCGCCAGCAGAATGCCGCCGCGATGGTTGGATGCGATAGCAAGAAGCCGGATTTCGCACCACTCCTCGCCGGAGGGCAGATCCGTCAGGGCTTGCGGCGCTTTCTGCTCCACGGAAAATGGCCGGTCGAACCGCAGGGCGACCATCGCCGCGAGTTCGCCTCCGCTGAGCGCGATTTGATAGTGATTCTGCTCATGGAACCGGTCCACCAGCCGCCCGTCCGGATGGGGATCGTGCTGGGGGATTTCCTCCGCGAAGGTGCGGTGGTTCAGGCGGTGGATGGCCTCGAACTCGTAGGGCAGCGTGGCTTTCCGGAAGACATAGCCTTGCTGATGGGATGGGTTGCGGAGCCTGCTCATGGCTGGGAGGATGGTCGGGCTGAAGGAAATCCGGTTATCGATATTCTCGATCAGCTCATCTTGTCTTTCAATGTATTCCGGGCAATGGTGGGGATCGGCGCGCCGGGTTTGGTGAGGAATTCCCCTTGCTCCCGCCCGCGGCCAACCGTCTTTAACCGCCGCTATGAAGCCACTTTTTACCCCCATGTCCCGTCGCTTCCTGACAACATCTTCCGGAATCATTTTGGCGGTGGCTCTCAGCGCCTGCGGGAAAAAAGAGGAACCCCCCGTGCCTCCGGTTCCGGCTCCTTCGACTGCGGCCGCCCCCGGCCCGTTGGACGCTCCCCTTTCTCCCGTGACTGTTCCCCCAACGCCAATTCCAGCGCCCGCGCCGGCCGCCGCCGAGGCGAATGCGGATGCCCAGCCAGCAGCCATCGCCCGGTTCAAAGCCGAGGTGGAGGTGATCAAGGATTTTGTGGAAGCCAACCAGGCGGCGACCGATCCGGCGGCGGGTTTGGCGAGTCTGCGGGAATTGATCAAACGCGCCGCCGCGGTGCGCACGGAAGGATTGCCGGAGGATCTGGCGACCGCCTATCAAACCATGACCGCGGCCATGCAGCGGGTGCAGTCCGCCCTCGATGATATGCCGGTGCCCATCGATCAGCTGCAAAGTCATCTGGAAAACCAGAAGCAAAAAAGCGACGCCGCCGGCCGCGAACTTCAGGCCAAGATTGAAGCCTTCAAAACCACCATGGAGGGCCTCGGCAAGGAAAGCGAAGCCGCCTCCGCCAAGCTCAAGGAGGTGGGAGCCAAATACGGAATCCAGTCGCTCGAACTCGGCCCTCAATAACAAAAAGTCTCCAGCTCCACAACCCGTTATTCCCGCGGAGCGTTTCTGCCGATGATCACCATCGCGGCGGCATAGTGCTCGGTGTGGGTGAGGCTGAGGCGGATCCAGGCGATGCCTTGAGCTTTCGCGGTTTCGGCGGCGTGGCCGTGGAGCCTGACGGCTGGAGCGCCGCCCGCTTCGTGGAAGACCTCGATTTCCTTGAATGCGGCCGCGCTCCCGATTCCGGTGCCCAGGGCTTTGGCCACGGCTTCCTTGGCGGCGAAGCGCGCGGCGAAGCGCGGGACGGGATCCCGGTGCTGGCGGCAATATCCGACTTCATCCGCCGTGTAGGTCCTATCCAAAAAGGCGTCGCCTCCGCGCTCCAGAATCCGCGCGATGCGGGCCGTTTCCACAAGATCGAGACCGGGCGAAAAATCGGGATGGATCATCGGATTGGTCAGGCGCTTTCGTGAAGTTTCCGGACCAGCGGCAGCGAAACCGCGTGGGGCGTGATTTTTGATAGGATAGCCAGGGTTTTATTTTTCCAGCCGGGAATGATCACGCGGCGTCCGCGCAGATATCCACGCCAGCCGATGCGGGCGACGGTTTCCGCGGTCATGGGATTTGATAGGAAAAGGCGGCTGTTTTCCATGTGGGCTTCCGAGGCGAAGCCGGTGGCGGTGGCGCCCGGACAAAGGCAGGAAACGCGCACGCCGCTGCCTTTGCATTCGTGGTGCAGCGCTTCAGTCAGGCTCAGGACGTAGGATTTCGAGGCGTAGTAGGCGGCCATCAGCGGGCCGGGTTGGAAGGCTGCGAGCGAGGCCACATTCAGGATTCCTCCGCTGCCCTTGGACAGCATGGGCGGCAGGAGTTGTCTTGTCAGGGTGGTGAGGCTGAGGATGTTGACATGAACCAGGGATTGCAGCCGGGCCGGGGGTATTGATGCCAGATCCCCGGCGGTGCCGAAGCCGGCGTTGTTGATGAGGTGGTCCACGCGCCAACCGTGGGCGATAATGGAATTGATGAGGCTGTCCGCGCCGTCCGGGGCGGAGAGGTCGGATTCAATGGTCAGGATATTGCCGCCATGCCGGGCGGTCAGGGCCTCCGCCAGTTCTGTCAGGAGGTGGGTGCGGCGGCCGGTCAGGATAAGATGGTGGCCGGAGGCGGCGGCTTGCCAGGCAAGCGCGGCGCCGATGCCGCCGGAGGCACCGGTGATAAGGGTGATGGGTGGGGATGCCATTTAAGGGGAGGTGGGATCAGGCTCCGTGCCGGACTCGGCATCGGCTTCCACCGCTGCCGGGCGGGGGCGCGCGGGGATGTAAGGGATCATGCCGCAGCGCGCGGCGGCGGCGGCGGTGAGACCGGCGGCGCGGGAGATGGCGCGGTGGTGCAGCATTTCAAAAACGATGCTCCAGACAAAAAACAAACCCACCGCCCAGAGGGCATGGATTTTTGTCAGGGGCACCAGGGCGGCGCAGGCCATGGCGGCCAGGATCTGCATGAGAACCCATGCGGTCGTGACGCGGCTTCCCAGGCGGATGCGGGTGAGGCGGCGCGGGGCTTCGTGATATTCCGTGACGGTGGAAAGACGGATGCGCCACCAACGGCTGAGGCTGGTTTCCAAATCCCAGTCGCGCCAGCCATCGTCAGGCTCGGGCTTGGCGTCGCGGTCCTCCAGGTCATCTGTCAGGGCGGCCAGCAATTCGTCGCGGCCGGTGCCGGTTTCACTCCAGAAGGCCAGCTCGGTGACGGATTTCGAAGGGAAATTTCCACGCCCCGGGATAGTGAATGCGGGGAGCCACGGACCGCGCGGCGCGGAGCCCAGCCGCACATTCCAGATGAACCGCGACCATCCCCTGACAAGAGGCTGGGAGATCAGCAAAAACCACAATAACAAAAAGCCGCGCAGCTGCGGCCAGGGGCGCGGTGGACGCAACATGGCCGCCTGCCGGGCGGTGTGCACCAGCGTGGCCAGCAGCATGAGAGCCGCGATCCCGAGCGCCGGCGGAAACCAATAACCATGCGCCGCCACGGCAGCGGTCAGGAACCACCAGGGGAATCCCGTCAGCAGCCAGCCGGCTTCCGAAAGCGCCGGCCGATACATGGCCTGGAAAGGCGCATAACCAAATACCCCGGTGTAAATGCGCCCGGCGTGCTGCATGAGCCGCAGCATGGCGGGCTGGTAAACGACGCCGCGCCAGCGTGCTCCGCCCATCTGCCCGAAGCGCCCCGCATGACGCGCCATGAGCAGCGCCTCCGCTTTTCCATACCCTCGCTGCTGTTTCAAAAATGCCCCCACCGTGGTCCGGCGGTCGTGCCACACCATGGCGGCCGGAGCGAAGGCGATGCCGCCTCCGGCTTCCTGCAACCGCCAACAAAAATCCACGTCGTCGCCCGCCGCGTGATACTTGGGACGGAAGCCATTGATGCTGTCAAAAGCGCTGCGTTTCACCGCGAGGTTGCAGCCGGGCACGTGTTCCGCCATGCGGTCGGTCAATAACACATGGGCGGGACCGCCGGGGGACGCGATCACACAGGCCTGCGCCAGGGACTTGGCGGGAGGGGGGACATTGGGACCGCCCGCCGCCACCATGACCGGATCCTCCAGGGCACGTGTTAGAAAAATCAACCAATCCGGGTCCGCCGTGCAGTCGTCGTCCGTGTAGGCCAGGATGGATCCGGTCGCGGCGGCGGCGCCAAAGTTGCGGGCCACGCTGAGCCCGGCGGCCTCCTGGTGGTGGTATTGGACGTTGGGGAATCTCCGCGCAATCTCCGGGACGTTGTCGGTGGACCCATCGTCCACCAGGATGATTTCAAAATTCGGATAGCGCAGACGGCCGAGACTATCAAGACAGGCCTCCAGCGTGGCCGATCCATTCCGGGTGCAGACAATGACGGAGACCCGCGGCGGTCGCGGACCGATGAGGCCTTCGGGCAAAGGCGGGCCGCCCGCGAGCGCATGCCAGGCGGGGCGCGGCGTGCGGCTCCGCGCGGTGAGGCCAAACGCCCAACCCGTCACCCAGTCCCCGCCGCGGTGCCACTCGTCGGTCCAGGAAAAAATGATATTGCCGGCCACGCCCATGGCCTGGCAGACCTCGCGTTGCCATGTCAGGATATCGGCTTGCCCCTCGTTTCCATGGCTCAGGGAATCCACCCCGAATTCTGTTATCAGCAACGGCCGGTCGCCGGCGAGATTGTGCAGACGCGCGAGATATTTTTCAAAAGCGGCGCGGCTTTCCAGGTAGACATTGAAGCCTGTGAAGTCGGCATTGGCGGGCTGGAGGAATTCCGTGCCCGGGTAGTTCGCATAACCGATCAGAGTGTCCGGTGCCGCCGCCCGCGCGTCATCGATCAGTTCCTCCAGGAAATCCTGCACGCGGAGCGGTCCCAGCCATCGGACCAGGGTGGAGGGGATTTCATTGCCCACAAGCAGGGCGGCGACCACGGGCCATCCTGACAAGTGGGCGGCGGCATCCCTGACCAATTGGCGGATGGCCTGGCGGGAGGCGGAGTGGCGGAGAAAATCCACATGATCGCCCCAGGGAATGGACACCATGATGCGCAGGCCGTGCGCGGTGCAAAGTTCCAGAAACCATTCCGGCGGAACATGATAGAGCCGCAAGGCGTTCGCTCCCCATGACGCCATGTCCGCAAGGTCGCGCCCGGCCGTGGCGGCGTCGGGCAGGCCGTGGTTCCGCTCCGCCGGACCGAACGGACCGTAGGTGGCGCCGTGCAGGAAAAACTTGTCAGGCCCGGCCTGCAAAAACTTCCCCGCCGCCCGCACGCGGGGCAGAGCCGAAGCCACGGGATTCGAAGCCGGGATCACCTGCGCGGGCCGGGGCGCGGCCACCGTGGGTTCGATGGCCGGAGCGATTTCCGGCGCTGGTTCCAATCTCAGTTCAGATGCCGGTTCCGGCGCGGGTTCGAAAGCCGATTCGGATGCCTCTGGATGGACCGGCTCCGCCATTGGTTCGGAAATTTCTCCTGACACTTCGGGAGCAGGCACGGGTTCCCCGGGAGGGTCGGGAATCGGATCGGGAAGTGGGGCCACTGGAATGCTGCTGGATACCGTTACTCATGAAGAGCGAGGCAGGGGGCGGCAAGGAAAAGGTTGTTCCCGCCGATACCGCGTTTCCGTCCGCATACGGATGGCGGAATTTGGAAAATCGGCCTCCCTCACGAACCTTTGGCCGGTATTTTCAACTGGCGGTTGGCCTCCGAAATCAGGTCCAATTGCCAGGCTCGTTTGTTGTCAGGAGTGATGGTGAAATCCGGCTGCGAAGCCAGGTCGAAAACCCACAACGCCGCCAGCGGCACGCGTTGATCCACGATGGCTTTGACAAGTTTCCGGCAGATGGCGTTGTCCTCGTCGCGGTTTCCCGGCGAGCCGGCCTCGCCGACAAATAACGGTTTGTTCAGCTGGCGGGAAACAGCCATCGCGGCGGCCAGGCGTTGGTCGTCGTCCTGGTAGGCGTGCACGCTGATGGCATTCACCGGGTCCGGATTCGCCAGGGAGAGGGCTTCGGAAAATTGTGAGGGTGAATCGTGGGTCCAGGATTTTTCATGTTCCTGATGCCACGCTGAAAGCCGTGGAAAACTGTCTCCGGTGAGGATCAGCCGGTCCGGATCATGCCGGCGGATTTCCGTCGCGAAGGCGGTGAAGGCGGTGCGCACCATCGCGTAGGTGAGGTCGTCCTTTTCCGATCGCGTGGCGGGCGTGCCGAGCGCGGTTTGGATAGGCGGACGGTGTTCGGCGGCATTCGGCAGGCTGGCCTGGAGCGAGAATTCATTGCCGAATTCCCATGCCTCGATGACCGGGTTGTCGCGGTAGCGCGTGACGACCTCGCGGATGTAGCGGTTCATCAAGGCACGGGTTTTACTGCCGGGTTCCGCCCACTGGTCCATGGATTCTCCCACCAAATCCGGGACACAGGCGTGATGCCAGAACAGCGATGGCACCAACCCGACTTTGTGCTTCGCGGCGGATGCGACCACGGCATCGAGCCGGCGGAAATATTCGTCAGGATTTTCCTGGTAGAGTTTCAGATCGGACGGCCAATAACCAGTCGCGCAGAAGCGGACAAACGGGATGCCCTTGCCCGCGAGCAGTGCAAAGCCCGCGTCATGGGACGGGTCCGCCGGGTCATGCAGCACGCGCAGGAAACAATCAAAATAATTGATCCCGAAACCCCGGAACGGCTGGCCGTCACGAAGCACCGTGGCCTCCGGGCCCGCCGTGAATTTGGCGGATCCCGGGAGGATGAAAACCTGCCAAAAAAGCAGAATGGCGAAAAAGCGCATGGTTCCGGAAAAATGTCAGGGAACCAATTTCACATCGCTCCAATAACTGAACTCCCACGACCAGCCGGTCGGGTGGTTTTCCAGCTGGATCTCCACCGTTTTTCCAAGCCACGGCACCAGATCCACCACCTGATGGACCCAGGCTCCATTGCCGGTGTTGACGGCGGTGCGTCGGATTTCCTTTTGATCCACGCGCACCACGAGATCCCAGTCGGACCCGCCCTTGGCGGCGGCTTCAAAGTGCAGGGCCGGGCGGCCGGCGGCGGGGACGGTCAGCTTTCCTGTCAGGAATGCGGGGGATTTTTTGTCGGGAAACGGATGCATCTGCAGCACATTTTTCCGTCCCTCGAATTCGGTTAGCTTCTGCGGGGTGCCTTCGAATTCGGGAGCGGTGACTTTCCATTCCGGATTCCAAAGCGACACGGATTCCCAGTCGATGCGCTGAGCTTTCGGGGCTGCTGCGGCCTTTGGCGGGGCGGCGGGATTTTCGGCTTCGGCTCCTTTGATGAGCGCCTCCTTTTTCGCGGGCGTCAGCGGACCTTCCTCGGGCGGGGCCAGCAAATACCAGATCAGGCTGCGCAGTTGATCGTCCGGCAGGGAGCCGAAACCCATGGGCATGAGGCTGAGGCCGGAGTCTTCTTTTTTGACAATGTCCGCAGCGGGCACGACCTCGCGGCTGCCTCCCAGGCCCAGCAGGGTGACCTGCGTCGGCGTGTCCTCCACGATGCGGCCGCCCAGGGTCCGGCCGTCCTTGGTGGTGATGGTGAAGTTTTGATAGCCATTGCCGATGATCTGGTTCGGATCGATCACATTCGCGAGAATGGCGTCAAGATTCGAACGCCCCGAGCCTATCAATTCCGGCCCGACCTCCTGCCCGCCGCCATGGAACATGTGGCAGGTCGAGCACAGCGCGGTGAAGAGTGTTTTTCCCAAAGCCATGTCAGGCTCGCCTTCGGTCAGCGCCTTGCGTTTGGCGGCGATGAGGGCTTTGGTTTCATCATTGGAATCGCTCCAACGTCCCAGAACTTTTTCCGCCTGGGCACGAAGTCCGGCGTCGGTGGAGGTGGCAAAAAACCGCCGCGTGGTCGCCGGGATTTCGCCAGCGGGGATGCGGATGGCGGTGGCGGCATCCGCCTGAACCACACTTGTCAGGAGACGGTCGCGCCACTCCGTGCGGCCGGTTAGGAACTGGGCGGCGGCGGCGCGCAGGGCAGGGGAGGCCGAGGGCCACATTTTCAGAACCGGTGTGCTGAATTCATCACCGGATCCCACCTCGGCGGCGGCGCGGAGCACGGGGATGATCCAGTTGTCAGGACCGCCGGCATTCAGCATATCCAGCACCGCCTGCTTCGTGGCGGGAGTGCGCAGTTTCCGCAGGGTTTCCAGCAATTCGATGCGGCGCGGGAGTGGGGTTTCCATCCGCGCCGCTTCGCTGATGACTTCCGCCACCGCCGTCGGATCGCCCCACAGCGTGGCCAGTCGTCTGGCGTTGTTTTTGACTTCGGGCGATGCGCTTTGCGACCACCGCGCAAAGGCCGGCGCGGGATCGGTTTTGTCCGGCTTCACGGGTCCGGCTTCCTGGGCTTTCAACATTCCCTCCAGCGCGGCGGCGGTCAGGTCGTCGTGGTCCTTCAACTTATCCAAAAACGCGAGCAATAAATCCACGTTGGCCGGCGAGCGGGTGTCGATGATCCGGCGCGCGGATTTTCTGACGAGCGTCAGGGAAAGCGGTTTTGTGTCAGGAACGATGTGTGCCAGCCAGGGCAGCAAAAACCCTGGATCCGCGGCCAGCTCGGCTTCCAGCCCCATCCAAATGCCCAAGGGAAGCGTGCGGTCCGTCGCGTCCTTGGACGAAGCTATCAAATCGCCCCAGACCTGCGTGTCGAGCTTATTCCAACCATTCGGACCATTCGGCGGAGGTCCATTTTTTGACGATGTCAGGAAGGGAAATCTTTCCCGCTTCAGGAGGGTGGCCAATTTGTAGCGAACGAAGGGATCCTCATCCTTGGCGGCTTTAGCGAAAATTTGGGCCTGGGCGGTGAAGATGTCGAGCAACAGTAGCATCCGGTCCGTTTTTTGGGAAAAGGCCCAGGTTCCCATGTCCGAGACAATTCCCAGTGCTTTCGCCCGGATGCCCGGTTCTTTGTCCGAAGCCAATTCCGCCAACTTCTCCATGATTTCTTTGCCAGTGAGGTTGCCAAAATTTGGCAGGGACTGGGAGATGGCATCCAGAGCCGCCAACCGTTCGGCGGTGGTTTTTCCATCCTTGGCTTTGGCGAAAAGTTTTGGCGGCGTTTGCAGCCTGTCGTCATCGCCATCCACGGTCGCATGCGCCAAGGCAGCCTCACGGGAAATCCAGCTATTCGGGTTCCCCACCAGCGCCGCCCGCTCCGTGTAGGATTTTTTCGCTATATCCATGTCCTTCTCCCCACGCGATTTCCCCGCCAATGCCGCGCCCTCCGGCGATCCGGTATAACAAACCCGCCAGATGCGCCCCTTCTCCCGGTCCACGCCCGCCGGATTGGCCAGCGCATTTTGATAGCAGGGGTATTTGTCGCACCAATCCATCACCCACAGAAATCCGTCAGGACCGGTCTGGATGCTCACCGGGCGGAACCACCCGTTGTTAGCCCGCAGAAAATCGCGAACCGGGCGCGCATTGAAAGTCGCCCCCACGGGGTCCATCGCCTCCTCGTGGATCGCGTTGTCATGGATATTTCCAAAAAACGCATGGCCATGAGTATCAGCGGGATAGATGCCCCCCTGATAGACCGTGATCCCCGCATAGGCCGCGCGGAAATGCCCCGGATGATCCTTCCCCACAATGCTCGGCAGCAGTTCATAGGCATACGGATTTTCCGGTGCCCCGCCTTGGCGCGCATAGATCCCGCCGGGCGCCATGTGGAAAAAGTGGTCGATCACACAGGCCTCCACAAACGCATTGCCCCGGGCATCGAAATCCACCCCCCACGGATTGCTCGTCCCGTCCGCGTAGACTTCGTATTGCTCCGCTCGGGGGCCGTCCTTTTTTTCGCTCAATTTCACCCGGAAAATCCCCGCATTCAGCGTGAATCCCTCCTCCGGTTTCTGCTCCGGGCGGCGCACCTTGCTGTGCGTGAAAACCCCGTGGGTGAAATACATCCAGCCATCCGGGCCCCAGGTGAAACTGTTCAGCAGCTCATGCCGGTCCTCCAGGCCGAATCCCGTGAGCACTGTTTTATATTCGTCCGCTCGATCATCCCCGTCCTTGTCCCGGAAAAAGAACAAATTCGGCGCCTGCCCTATATAAACGCCGCCATTCCCGCAAAGCACCGCCGTCGCCAGGCTCAATCCCTCCGCAAAAACCGTGCGCTTGTCCGCCTTCCCATCATTGTCCGTGTCCTCCAGCACCACCACCCGGTCCCGCGGCGAGTCCGGCCCCTGCGGGATGACCGGACGGAATTGTTCATCCGTCGCCGTGGTCGCATAGGCATTCGGTTTGGCCGCCCCGCTCGGGTATTCATAAAGTTCCACCACCCACAGCCTCCCGCGCGCATCCCACGTCATCGCCACCGGGTTCACAATCATCGGTTCACTCGCAAAACAACGCACCGCATAGCCGTCCGGAACCGTCATTTTGGAGATCGCCTCCTCCACCGTCGGGCAAGGGCCCGCCGCCGCCGCCCTCACACCTTCGAGTTCCTCCGCAACGCTCGGAATAACACTGATCAACAGACAGGAAACCAGCAGGGAAGGGACGGAAATAGGGCGCATAACGGATGGAGAAACCCATACTACGGTCAGCCGCGGCAGGTCCATGCGAAAATCTTGCCACCACCCCAACTTCGAAACCGCCACTCCCCGCTTGAAAAATACAGGTGAAAATTAATTTCGCGTGAACTTCAGAAAAATCAGAGACATTAATTCAAAAACCTTAGTGCCCTTAGGATTTTTTTCTAGCCTTGGGGGCAAAAACAATCCAACGTCCTGAATATTCCCATCACCCATCGATCCACGCATGAAATTAATGTCCCGATTTCCCATCGCCGCCCTCGTGTTAGCAGGTCTCTGCGCCTCCAGCCTGGCGCAGGACGCCCCCGCTGCCAAAAAAGAAAAACTGGTCGCTTTCAAGGACATCAAAGTGCAGGTCCAGAAAACTCCTGACTTCACCCTCAAAGGCGGCACCACCGACAAACGCGTCCGCCCCAAGGACTGGATCGAGATCGAGCCCGAATTCAAAACCATCCGCGCCGCAGGCGAAAAGAAAGCAGAAGTCTATCCTGAGATTACGTTTAAATACTACGTATATCTTAACAACACTACCGGGGTCAAAGAAAATGCCCGTATTCTGACCGCCGAGGTGATCCACACCAACGTGCCGATCGACGAGGTGGCCCATAGCGTGGTCTATATTTCCCCTTCCACCATTCTCCGGGTCACCGGCAAACCGGAAGGCAATGCCCAGCTGGTCGTCGCCTACGCCGTGGAAGCCACTGTGGCAGGTGAAGTCGTCGGATTCTTCAGCAAGGCCGGTGGCAGCACCGTCGAAAACCCCGCCGACCCCAAAGGAAAATGGTGGGAACTCAAAGGAGCTCCCACCACGGAGCCCGCCCTGCTCTCCAAAGTGCAGACCCCTTTTGCTCCTCTCTGGGGTGACTATCACGCCGACGTGAAAGCCAAATAATCATTTACACGGCACTTTAAACTCTTTGCCGTTCAGCTGTTTCAGGAAACAAAGGCTTTCCCGTTGACGCTGTCGGTATTCACCGCTCTAAAAGACCATCACGATGGCCGAGAAGAAATCTATCCTAACTCTAAACCTTGGTTCCCAACGTGTCGGCATGGCACGCTTTGGCATCAGCGGCAAAGGAGGCGTCCTCCTCAAGGACTACGCCTTCTCCGAAATGGCAGGCGATCCCACCGCTGACGGCACCCGCCGCACCGGTTTGACCGCCGCCGTTAAACAGCTCGTCAGTCAGTTCAAAGCTGCCGATGCCGATGTGAACTACGCCGTCCCCGGCCAATTCCTCATCGCCAAATTTGTCAAACTCCCCCCGCTCGCCGAGGACCAAGTCGATAAAATCGTCGGGTTCGAAGCTCAGCAGGCGGTTCCATTCCCGCTCGCGGAAACCGTTTGGGACTACCAGCTCATGGGTAAAACCGGCGGCGAAGTGGAAGTCGGCATCGTCGCCATCCGCTCGGAACACCTCAACGAAATGCACGCCGCCGTGGAGGCTGCCGGTCTCGACACCACCCTCGTGGATGCCGCTCCCGTCGCCCTCTATAACGCGTTCCGTTACAACTACCCGGACGCCCAGGGCTGCTCCCTCCTGATCGACCTCGGTGCCCGCACCACAAACCTGATTTTCATCGAAGGCCACCGCGCCTTCATCAACACCTTCCAAACCGGCGGTGCCTCCATCACCCAAAGCATTGCCCGCGAAATGGGAATGGACTTCGATGCCGCCGAGGGCCGCAAAGTTCAGGACGGATTCGTCAATCTCGGCGGCAACTACGCCGACCATGAAGACCCGGAAGTGGACGGCATGTCCAAGGTGATCCGCAATGCGCTCCTCAAAGTGCACAGTGAAATCACCCGCCGCACCAACGCCTACCGCAGCCAACAAGGCGGCAGCGCCCCCAGCGCGGTATACCTCGCCGGTGCCGGTGCCTCCCTTCCTTATCTAAAGGAAGTCTTTGAAGAAAAACTCCGCATCCCGGTGGAATACTTCAACCCCCTCCGCAACGTCGCCGTCGGCCCCAAGGTCAACGTGGAACAAATCGGAGCCGAAGCCCACACCCTCGGCGAACTCGTCGGACTCGCCCTGCGCGAAATGGGTTGCCCGATGGAACTCGACCTCGCCCCGGCCGCTGTCAAATCGGCCAAGGACGTCGGCTCCAAAAAGCCCCGCCTCTACATCGCCGCCGCCTGCCTCATCGCCGGATTGGGTGCCATCTCGGTCTATAACTCCGCCTCCGCCTCCGCCTTCAACCGCGAAGCCGGCAAGTATGACACCGAAATCGGCAAGCTCGATAAATTCGACGCGTCGATCAAGGAACAGGAAAAACGTCAGAAGACCGAAGAAGCCCGCGCCGGATACCTCGCCAACGCGATCAATCAGCGCACTTTCTGGGTCAAACTGATGAACACGCTCAACGCACAGTTCTCCGATGAGAAAATCTGGATTACCCAGATCTCCATGGTCGGACCCCGCGGTGAACAAACCATCGAGCCCCTCTACCCCAACGCTCCCGCCTATCCCTTCAGCACCGGCGTGAAGTTGGGCCCTGCTCCTGTCCGCCCCACCAGCCAACAGGTCAGCGCTCTTCATATCGCGGGCATCAACCGCGGTGCCGGCGAGGAAGTCCCCACCCTGTTCGCCAAGATCAGGGAGAACATGAAGGACTACTTCGAGTTCGACACCACCAAAACAGACGACGATCTCCGCAATGATTTTGTCATCAATCAAGTTGGCACCGCCAGCTCCCGTGAAGGCTATGATTTCCAACTGCTCCTTCCTCTGAAGCAGAAAGTGGAAGTCCCCCTCTCGGGCAAAGCCACCGCCGCCAAAAAATAACCACCGATTTTCGAACCATTCATGAGCAAGGCAAAGCAGAACACGTTTCTGACGGGGTATTTCGCCATTCTGGCCGCTTCCGCGGCTGGATTGGGCTACCTCGCATGGTCAACCTGGTCCACGGCCAGCGAGGCTAAGGAAACCTATCAATCCAAAACCGCGAAACTCGCCACCCTCCAAAAAGCTCCCATTTTCCCCAAACAGGAAAACGTGGACGCCAAAAAGAAACAGGTGGACGCCTACGCGGACCAAGTCGGAAAGCTGAACGAAGCCCTCCGCGGCTTCCAGGCTCCCCTCGCTGACAAGATGAACAACAGCGAGTTCCAGACCAAACTCCAAGCCACCCGCGATTCCCTCGCGACCGAAGCCAAAAACGCCGGGGTCAAACTCCCGGAGAACTTTGACATCGGCATGGGGATTTACCTCTCCACCTTCCCGGAAACCAAAGCGGTCCCCCGCCTGAATGCCTGGTTGGAAGGGATCGATTCTTTCCTCAAAATCCTCATCAACGGAGGAGTGAAGGAAATTAACATCGTCAGCCGCCCGGAACTGCCCTTCGAGAAAAAAGAGGACGGCTCCGCTGCCACTCCTGCCGCCGGGAAAACGCCCGCCAAACCAGCTACTCCGGCCAAACCAACTGCGGCCAAAGGCAAAGCCGGTGCCGCCGCGGAACCTGTAGCGGTGCTCGACGAAAAAGCGGTGATCGAACGTTATCCGTTCAACGTCACTTTCACCTGCTCCAACCGCTCGCTGAACGAGGTGCTTACCGCCTTGGCCAATACTCCTGGAGCTGCCGGTTTCTTCAATATCCGCTCCCTGCGCGTTGAAAACGAGCAAAAAACCGGTGCCGAGACCTCTGCTCAAATTCAAGTCGTGGAGGAAAACGATCCGGTGACTCAAAAACCATTCAAACGGGATGCCGTTTACATCTTCGGTGTCGAAAAAGTCCAGGTTCACCTGGCTGTCGACCTCATCAGATTCGCCGGGCCTGAGATGGCCGAAGCCAAGAAATAACCCCTTACGGACCGCCTGATTTTCCCATCCATGGAATCCATCAAGACCAAATACGACCGGGTGCTCCTCGGCCTGTGTGCCCTTATAGCCCTCGTGATCGGCGCCCTGCTGATCTTCAACATCCTCTCCTTCAACGGACAGTTCACGGCCCCGCCCAAATCGGGTTCCGGAACCGCCAATATCGGAACGGACAAGTCGGAAGACGCCGCCAAAGCGCTCGCCGCCCTCGGTGAAAAAGTGGAACGCCAACCCCTCCGGCTCCCCGGCGGTCGCGTGGCCGACCTTTTCGTCTCCACCCCGGTAGTGAAAACGGCTGAAAACACCGTGATCACCCTCATGGATGAAGCCGCTCCCCAACTCCGTCCCCCCATCTCCAACTCCTGGTTGTATAACAACGAATTGGACCTGACCCGCAGCGATGTGGCAGCCATGGACGACGACGGCGACGGCTACACCAACCTTGAGGAATTCGAGGGCAAGAGCAATCCCCGCAGCCGCACGGACGTTCCCCCCTTCTACACAAAGCTCCAATACAAGGAGTGCGTGAAGGAGCCTCTCTCCCTCCGGTTCGCGATTTACAACAATGGTGAAATCCAGTTGTCCCGCACCGAACCGAAACCTTCCAAGTCCGCTTTCCTCAAAGTCGGTGACACGTTCTCCGTCGAACCCCGCTTCAAGAT
>JAQGPD010000294.1 GCA_028293305.1 Verrucomicrobiales bacterium
ACCAGCACTTCGTTGAAGAGCGGATTGCCAAGGCGGTTCACCTGCACCCAGGCCCCGGAGGAGGCATCGGCGGAAGTGGGGGTGCGCAGGGTGGTGCGGGGACGGCTGACGGAGGCATACACGCCAACACCGGTGCCGACGGGCTGAAGCACGCCGGTGTAGGAGAAGGTCTGAGCTAGATTTGTCAGGGGAATCACAATGCCGAAATGCAGCACGTTGTATCCTTTGAAACCATCGGTGCCACTGCCGTCCTGACCGAATCCGTCGGCGGCATCGCCGTCGTTATTCAGGATGCGTCCATTGAGCAGATCGAATATGCCGGGAGTGTCACCGTAGAACCCGTCTTCGCGGGGGCCGGCGAAAGTGGTGTAAAATCCGGTGGAACCCGCCACCGGAGGTGTTCCGGCCGGGAGGTCATAGGTGGTCTGGCGGGTGTAATTGTCCAAAGCAGCCCGGTTGGCGGCACCGGAAACGGCGCGTCCCGTGGCGTCATTGTATGCAGGGGTCGTGTTCAATCCGACATTGGGAGGAGCGACCATGAGCGTGGTTCCGCCGGCATTCAAATCCGTCATGCTTCCTCCCACGGTGCGGGCCACGGAATAGGTTTGTGTGTAGTTTTGACGGGCATCGCCCACCGTCACGATAGGACCGGCCTCGGTGCCCAAACCATATTTAAGGATGGTATTGGTATTCTTATAGTTAGCGGCGCCATTCACGGCATCCACGGCGGAAAAGCGGAAGTCATAACGCTCGGATTCCGCGCCGGTGGTCGGATTGGTGATGTGGATGGTATAGCGGGCATCCGGCGAGAAGGATTCATATTGCGCGCCGTCTCCGGGCTCGGAAAAAGGCCGCACGCTGACTTCCACCACGAGCGCGCGTTCGCCGGTGGCGGGGCGGGTGCGGATGAAGGCATAGACATCCGTCAGGTTGGCCTGCGGATCGAGTTTGATCAGCGGGGCATCACTGTGACTGGAGGCCAGTGAGCGTGTGGCAGGCAGGAGGGCCACCGTCGAAACGGCGAGGACCGCCACGCTGGACAGCATGCCGTGCAGTCGGATCGGATTGATTTTTGTTTTCATGGGATGGGTTGGGTTCGCGGGTTGGATTGCAGAATGAGGAAGAGTGATTTTCACGCGGAGCGGCGGCGGCGCAGGAGGACCGGCAGCGCGGTCAGGCCCATGAGCAGCACCGAGGGCTCGGGAACGGCCACCGCAGGAGCGTTGGTGAAACCCGTAAAGTCTTGATTCACATCGGATGCCGTGAATTCCACCACGCCCGGCGCGAAGGAGCTGGTGAAGCTGAAGCCGGACACCGTGCTGTTAGGCGCGAAGGTCTGGGGGGTGAAGTCATCCTCGTCCCAGATGAAATTCACACGAGCTCCGATGGTGTCGTAGGTCAGGCGGAAACCGGTCGGGGCGGTGATTCCCATGAGGGCGGCGCCGGGGCTGACGGGGAATGTGACCTGGATGATTTCCTCCGTGGTGCCGGCGTTGGTGACCGAGTAATTGTAAGTGAAGAGACTGGTGCCCGCATCGAAAATCGGGGTTCCGGTCAGGATCACGGCGGATTCGGAAACTCCGGCGGATGCCAGCATCAGAGCTGCAGGAAGCAGCAGGAGGCGCGGAGTGGATAGAAAGGACAACGTGGGGGAGGATAACTTTTTCATGGATTCGTGGTGTTGGTTTGGATTCCACGGGTCCAACGGGAATGTCCTGCGGTCGGATGCGTGATGGATGGAAATTTATTTGAATAAACGCGCCATAGGTTTTTGAACACCTCATTGGATAGCGAAAAGGTCCTGACATCGGGCTTTATGCCTCGCAGCCGCTGATTTACCATGCATAAAACCCGGCCCGGTGCGGGAATCGGGCAAAATGCACAGTGGAGGAAATCGCGGCCGGGGAGGGACGGGGGAGGCGTGGGGGAAGGCTAAATAAGTGTTGGATGCGGAAGCTGGAGGGTTTTCCGCAGGTGCTTCTGCCGGACCCAGAATGCCGTGCTGCCCTTTCTCAGGCTTGTATTTGTGCATTTTGAGCGGCTTTGAGGCGGCCTTGAGCGTTGTTATGGGAACAAGCGTTCTCCCTTTCCTCCACCCTGAACCGGCGCTTCATGCAGGATGCTGAAAACCCGTTGGCAGAATCTCCAAAACCACGCCCTCAGGCTGGCCCGGCTCGTCAAAGCCGTGCCGGGGGCCAAATCCGTGTTGGGATTCTTCAATGCGTTCAGCGATGCGTGGACGGATGACCGGCTGCCGCGGCAAAGTGCGGCCATCGCTTATTTCGCGCTGTTTTCCATGGCTCCGCTCCTGTGGCTGGCGCAGGAAATCATTGTCAGGGTTTTGGGACCGCAGGCCATCGTGGGGGAACTGCATGTGCAGCTTTCAGGATTCATGGGCGAGCAGGCGGCGACCTCGCTGGAAAGTCTGGTGAAGGATGTGAACCCGACCCGTGGCAATAACACCACTGCCGCGGTGATAGGTGGCGCGACGCTGCTTTACGGGGCGACCGGTGTGTTTGTGGAGTTGAAGGATAGCCTGAATCTGATTTGGGGGCTGCGCCGGCGTGAGGGACGGAGCGTGGTGCTTTTCCTGAAAGACCGGCTGTTGTCCTTCGCCATGGTGCTGGTCAGCGGAGCGCTGCTGCTGGCTTCCGTTCTGGTGTCCGGCACGTTCGCGTTGATCAAGGGGTGGATCGCGCGGGACGCCGGGATCACCGTCCCCATAGAAGCCTGGGCCCTGATCGCATTCATTGCCGCCTTCACGATCGAGACCCTGCTTTTTGCTATCATTTTCAAAGCTTTGCCGGATTTGAAGTTTCCCTGGCGCGATGTGTGGATCGGCGCACTGGTCACCGCCATGCTGTTTGAAGCGGGTAAATTCGGCCTGGGCTGGTATCTGGGCCGCACCTCCACCGTCAGCACCTTCGGCGACGCCGGATCGGTGGTGCTGTTATTGATCTGGGTGTATTATTCCTCCATGATCATCCTGACCGGAGCGGAATTCATCGAAATCACCCAACGCCTGCGCGGCATGCCCCACGGCCGCAAACCGGCGCTGACTCCGGAAAAGAACTCCACCATTGTCCGGAACGACGGGCTTTCCAGCTGAGGTGGTTCCGCCGGGTCCGTCCCTGCGTGCTCTCGGAAAATCGCCGTGTCCGCAACTGCAAACGGGCGCCGGATTTTCTAACGATACAAGGCGGTGACGGGTTCGCGGGTTAGGATGTTGTATTGGCGGATGGCGGTGTCCCACCAGGCGGAGAGGCCGTCGCCGGAGCCGGACCAGAGGTCGTAGTGGAGACGGAGCATGATGTCGGGATCATACATGACGGCGCTGAGTTCGCGTTTGTTCAGGGCGTCGGGGCCGTCTTTGACGAGGCGGCGGCGGAGGGCGTCGAGGTAGTCGCGGCTTTCCGGAGTGACGCGTTTGCGCTGACGCAACAAGCTGACGTGGAGGGCGTTGACGTAGGGATCGAGGAGGGATTGGAGCAGACCGTAGTTTTTGGCGAGTTGGGGAATGGGCGCCTCGCGGACGTGGGCGCGTTTTAGATTTTTTTCCAACTGGCTGAGGACCCAGGGGGGATTCAGCTCCTCCTTGGTGGCGAAAAATCCGCGCTTTCTGCCGCTTTGGACGCCGGCGGTGATGATGCTGAACGGGATGGCGAGGGCGATGCCGAGAAGCACGGGGCTGATCCAGAGGAAGAAGGTGGGATTCACCCAAAGGGCGAATGCGGCCCAGACGAGAGCGAACGCGCTCACGCCGGCAAATGTCAGGATGCTTTCCTCCCAGTCCACGGCATCGTCGCCGGACCGGCGCTGGCTGGCCCATTTCACGCCGCGTCCGAGGACGGTGAAGATGACGAATTTGCTGTGAAACATCATCAGGATGGGCGCGAGGATGGAGAAGAAAACGGTGTCCAGCGTGCAGGACCAGAAGACGGCTTTCTTGCTATGAAAGTCTTTTTCAATATCCTTCCGCGTCAGCTGCCGGAAAAGAATGAGCGCCTTCGGAACGAAAAGCAGTCCGATGGTGATGACGAGCAAAAGCAGTCCGGCGTTTTCCCCGGCGGCGATGGTTTTGTGTCCGCCGTGGCGGTCCATGGCGGCGAGGGCGGTGGCGCATAACAGGAAAACAAACCACAGCGGCGAGGCGACATAACTGAGGATGCCGTGCAGGAAATTCAGACGCGCGAGCGGAGCCCAGCCTTTGGCGAAAAGCAGCCAGAAGTGCTGCATATTTCCCTGACACCACCGGCGGTCGCGCTTCAATGTATCAATGATAGTGGGCGGTCCCTCCTCATAGCTTCCTTCATGAACGGGCAACAGCCAGACTTGATAGCCGGCCTTGGTCATGAGGGCGCTTTCCACAAAATCGTGGCTTAGAATGTGGCCGCCGAAGGGTTCGCGGCCGGGCAGTTCCGGGAGGCCGCAGGACTCGATGAAGGGGGCGAGCCGGATGATGGCGTTGTGGCCCCAGAAGGTGGCGTCGCCGAGCGCGAGGTAGTTCAGCCCGGCCATAAAGGGCTCGCCGTAAGCGGCATGCGCGAATTGCATGACGCGCCCGAAAAGCGTGCCGGCACCGAAAACGCGGGGCGCGGTCTGCAGGATGCCGATGTTCCGGTGCTTTTCCATGATGCGCACCATCTGCGCCAGCAAATCGCCGGACATGACGGAGTCCGCATCCAAAGCATGCAAATAGCGATAACGTTTTCCCCAACGACGGCAGAAGTCGGAGACGTTGCCGGATTTTCTATTGATGGGTTTGCGGCGCTTCCGATAAAATATGCGGCCGAATCCATTGAGCTGCCGGCAGAGTTCCAGCCACGCCAGCTCCTCCTCGACCCATTTGTTGGGGTTGTCGGAATCGGATAGGACGAAGAAGTCGAAGTGCTCCAACTGCCCGGTTTTCTCCAAGGACAGATACATCACGCGCAGGCCCTCGAAGACGCGGGAGACGTCCTCATTGTAAACGGGCATGATGATGGCGGTGGAGGCGCCGATATTGCCCTGCCGCTCCTCCTCACTGAGGGAGCGCGCAAGATCGAACTGATCCTTCCGCCCGGTCATCAGGAAAAACAGGCCGATCATGGCGGTCCAGAATCCGACGGAGAGTTGATAGAAAAGCGGGGTGAACACGCCGATCATGAGGAAGTCGATGGCGTTGTAGCCATTCCTCCCCAGGGAGACCGCCAGCAGCCAGACGCCGGCCATGAGGGTGATGCCGACGACGGCGAAAAAGGTGGAACGGCGCTTCCGGATCGCGGCGGCGGTGTAGCCGGGAATATTGGAAGGAGGCGGCAGCTCGGGGGTGGTCATCGGGGTATGGATGAAATCTGGGGGGATTTTGGGGAGCGGAGGCGTGGGGGAACGCGGAAGCTTTTATTGGAAAATACTAACGGGTGAAGGTCCACAGACCCCACGCGGCGAGCGCGGCGACGATGGCGAGCGCGGTGTAGCGCATCCAGGGGTGGCGTCCAAAAAACCCGCTGGTCTCCTCCGCGATTTCCGGCAGGGCGCCAAGATCGATGGGCCGCGGCACCATGCTGGAGACGGCGAGGTCCGGGCCGCTTTGCTGGATGGGGGCGCGCATGGCGGTGAGCATTTCGAGCGGCGCGTCCGTGCTGTTCAGAAAGAAATCGGGATATTCATTCGGCCCGTCGCAGAGGAGAAAGGCGAGACGGCCATTGGCATCCAGCCGGCCTTCGGGGACATTGAGATCGCCGATGATGCCGCGGAGCCAGTCGCGGTGCATGCGCCGGGCTTCATGGATGGCGACGGCGGTGGGGGACTGCTCCGGGTGTTTTTCGTGGGTGACGGCGGCGCGCCGGAGGGTTTCCAAAATCAGATAGGTGCGGTGCAGACGGCTATGGATCCGGTGCGCGCGGAAATAGTCGGCCAGACGCGCGTAGGCGTCGTTCCATTCAGCATCGTTGCCGGTTTTGGGGGAGAAGTCGATCTGCAGTTGATCCATTGGGGAGGGCTCGTCTTGGCAGGTAGTGCGGATTCCGGATCGCGCAAGGGAAGCGCCGGAAATGGGGTGGAAAATTTGAAAAAAATTGCCGTGGCCCGCGTGTGGCGGTGCGCGCGCGTCCGCCACGGCCCCCCGCCGACGGGACGCGGGCCGGAGGGGGCCGGGAGTGGCATGGAAACCGCCAGTTGACCCTGACGGGTGGAGCGGCTACCACGCCGGGACTCATGAATGAATTGCTGATCATCACGGGCGCGGCGGCTTTTGGCTACGCGCTCCGCACCTTTTCCCATCCGCTCGTCCGCAAGGCCGGGGCCTTGTGCTACCTCGCGGCCACCTACCTTGCCGGCTGGCTGTTGGCGGGTTCCCACGCCGCCGGGGCCGCGGCGGTCTGCGGCTGGTTTCTGCTGCCCTGGGTGGAGATCGTGCTGCGCGTCCGCAAGCTCCGGCTGCCGCTCACCCGCAGCCTCCGCCAACGCATGCCCCCCAACCGTGAGGATTTCCCGCACCTCCAGGAGCTTACCGGCGAGCTGGAGGAAGAGGGCTTCGAGCAAACGGACGACGCCGGGCTGGATTGGCAGCAGATGAGCCAATTCCTGCGGGTTTGTTATCACGCCCCTTCCCTCACCCAGGCGGTGATCCACCTGAATCAACAATCCAATTTCAGCGTGGTTTTTGTCAGCGTGACCTGCCGCACGCACGATGGACGCGTGATCACCACCTCGAACTATCCCTTTTCCCAAACCATGCAGTCGCCGCCCAATGTGATGCTGAACCGGGTGCCGGCCGCCGAGTCGTTTGTCGAACTCCTGGCGGAACACCGCTCGATCATGGCCAGCCTGTGCATCGCGGAATCCGACCTCACCAGCCCGGGCGCGGAAGGACTCGCGGATCAAATGCAGGCGGATCTCGATTCCCAGGTGAAGCACAATCTCGGGCGCGGCCTCATCGTGGAGACCGGGGACGGCACATTCCGTTATTCCTGGCGCGGATGTGTGTATCTATGGGGGCAGTTTCTGAAGGACATGGTGCGCTTTGCCTGACAAAAATTCCACGCCATGTCCCTGCCCGAACCCGCCACGCCCGCCAAGTCCGACGCACCCGAGGCCGACAAGTCCGACGCCGCCCTGACAAATGCGGACGCGGCCGACGCGGCCGGTCGCGGGAGCTTCGTCCGGCGTTGGATTCCTTGTTATGGCACCGCCGGTTTTTTGCTGATCCTGGCGGGCATCGCCGCGGCTTTGAGGATGGGAATCGTGGCCGCCAAGCCGCTCGCGCGCGCCAAGGAGCGCTGGGCATTCGTCCGGCAGGATAGTTCCAAGGGGAGTTTGAAATGGGAGGACGCCGCCGTGCTGGGCACGCACTGGTCCACCCTGGCGGCTTTGGGACTGGTGGCGGCGGCTTTTTTCACCATGCGCTGGTGGGTGCCGCGGCGGCGGAAAAATAACATAAACCGCGCCACGGATTCCGCCTCTGCTTCCGCCTCTGTTTCCGCCTCTGATTTCACCACTAACACCACAGCTGATTCCGCCCCGGACCCAGTCCCTGACTCCTCCTCACACTTCGCCCCGGCACCGGCATATGCTAGCAATCGGAGTCGATGGTTCGGGCCCGCGCTGCTGGCGCTGCTGATTTTGGCCGGTGCGCTCCGGCTGCCTCTGGCGTCCGGAAGTTTGTGGTGGGACGAACTTTGGAATATCAAATACGCCACCGTCGGCGAGTGGAAACAGGAACCGCTGAATGCGGACGCCGCCACCTTTCAACCCACCAGCTGGCCACGCGCGGCGTGGTATTATAACAAGCCGACCAACCATCCGGTCGTCAGCCTGCCCTCCAAGCTTGGCCACGAAATCTGGCGCGCCGTGACGCAGCCGGAGGACCCCGGCGCCTTCAATGAAACAGTGTTGCGCCTTCCCGTATTGCTAGCCGGATTGGCCGCCATCCTCCTGACAGCAAACCTCGCCCGCCGTCTCGCCGGCGACCCCGCCGCGCTTTTCACCGCCGCACTCATGGCCATCCATCCGTGGCTGCTGCGTTATGGCGTGGATGCCCGCAGCTACGGGATGGCGGTGTTTTTCATCGCCACCGGCCTAACTGCTCTGGAGCGGGCCACGCATCCGGAGACGCGCCGCCCCGCGCTGTGGTGGTGGCTCTTCGGGGCTTGTCAGTTTTTCCTCATGTGGTCGCACGTGGTCGCCCATTTGGCGGTGTGCGCCGGTCTCTGCGCCGCCGTCGCGTGGCTGATCCTCCGGTCCAAATCGCCTGACAAGTTTCAGAAGTTGGCGCGGCTTTTGGTGATCAATGCCCTCGCCGCGGCCTTCCTGCTGGTGGCCTTCCTGCCCAATCTCCTGCAGGCCCTGACCTGGGGCGAACGGAATGATGACGGCAATCTCCTGACAGGATCCTAC
>JAQGPD010000301.1 GCA_028293305.1 Verrucomicrobiales bacterium
CATAACACCTTCTCCGCCGGGTGCAAAATATTCCTCCAATCAAAAATGCAGGGCCCAGTTCCCAGCGAACATCGGATTTGGACCCGCATTTTTCAGGGTCTCCGCGCCTCGCTAAAAGGCACATATCGTTCACAATCAGCCGCTTTTACAAAATCCCATCACCTGCACGACCTCGCCCATGCGCGACGACGCACCACCCCGCACCCCCATGTGGCGCCCTCAGCGGACCACGGAAATGCTTTCCACCCACATGATTTCGCAGGCGCCATTCCCCGTGTCGACCCGGGACATGGAACTCGTCCACGGATTCATCCCCGGACGGTCCACCTGCACCAGATACCCCGCCATTTGCACAATCTGGCCCTCCCGCACCTCCAATAACCGATCCCGCACGCGGTCGGTCGCAGGGAGCAGATGCATGTTGGAAATACACCGCGAGGCGGCCTCCCCGGGGAATTCCGGATCACTGCAATGCCAGCTCAAAAAGCGCGTGGCATTGGAAAAAGTGCTCCTTGAAGCCATCGCCTGGTCCGACATCAGACCCCAGCCCACGCCCAGGTCCAAGGGAGCCAGATCCGCGACGCCATCGAACCTATAGCGTTCAGCGTGAAGGACCCTCGCCTTGATCCGATAGGTCGCCAGAGGTTCTATTTTCGCATTGCCCACCATCCAGGATGCCTTTCCCGGCGGCACGGGTCCTTGATTCGGCTCATCAGGTGCCCACTGCCCCGGAGGCTGGCTCACCGCGCCGCCGGTCGAAAAATACCAACCCGTCAGCGCCAGACCCGCCACCAAGCCCAATGGCCGCTTCAGCGAGGATAAAACAGAACCGCTTGAGCCGGCCGCCCTGGACGTCCAAGACGCGCCCGCCCCTTTCCGGGACTGGGATTTCAGCCCGGCCTCCGCTTGACGATATCCATAGGGAGTCGCCAGCGGCGGAAGCTCCGACGCAGACGCGGGGGGCGGAACCGGCGCAATGGAATCCCATGCGGGCGATGCCTCCGAACTCGCCGTGGCCGCAGACCCAGCCATTGCCCCCGTAGCGGAGGCCTCCACTGGCGCGTCCCCAGGGGTGATTCCGTCATCCGTAGGCGTGGAACCTCCCCGTGGAAAAACCGCCGGCAGATCCCCGGCGGAAAAAGCTTGTGCCATCGAAACTTCTGAAAAAACCGGGTCCACCATCACGGATAATCTCCCTCCACAACTCCGGCATTCCCGGGCCCCGCGCGATTCCACCCAACCACACCCCGGACACGCCACGCCGGGGGGCGTAGGGGGTTCATGGTCAACAACCTGAGACATTCCTGATAAATTTAATCCATAAAAATGTAATTTCCATAATAAATCATGAATTCTTCCGGTTTGGCAATCATCTTAGCAACGTATTGATGTTCATGCCTTTGCGTCAACTTACCGGGATCTGCGCCATGGCCATGGCGCTGCTATTTTTAGCCTCCTGCGCCTCCCCCATCCCCCGCGACGGTTTCCGCACGGGAGCCCTGCCCCAGGAAGTCACCTTCTGGAAACCGTGGCTGCTGAACTCCTCCCGCACCCCCTACCGGAAATTGTGGGTGGAAATCGACGCCGTGCAGGGGGCCGAGCCCCCGCAGGCCTGGCTGGATGAATTGTCCGCCTTCCTCAAGGCCCAGTGCGACAAGCCGGATGGCATCCGCGTGGTCCGCGGCAACTCCATCCCCCTCGCGGAAGCCGCCTCCACCTCCATCACCTCCCTCGCGCTCAAATACCTGGACGGCCCGCCGCCGGGGTCCGCGTTTCTTTATGTGATGTATTATAATAGTGCCCTGAACCCCGCGCTCAAAACCGCAAACCCCCACGCCGTCGTTTTCCCTTATCCCTGCGCGGTTTTTGTGGACAGAAACTACAACGAGGCCGGCTTCGGCGATGTCCTCGGCAATCTCATCCTCAAACACGAGGCCGCCCACCTCGTCGGAGCCGCCCGCGACCCCTCCCACGGCGACGGCGCGCATTGCCGGAACAAGCCCTGCCTCATGAACCCCACGTTTCTCTACGTGCCGGAAATGGTCGCCCTCGGCTTGTCCCCCACCCCTCAGGACCACTTTTGCGCGGATTGCCTCGCCGACATGGCCCGCTGGCGCGCCACCCCGCCCTCCCCTGAACTCCGCTTCAACGGCCCCTTTCTCGCCCGCCGGGCCCAGGGGTATTCCGTCATGACCCTGCCGAACACCGTCCACCTCCACCTCGGCAGCGCCGCCTCCCTGCCCATCAGCCAAATCCGCACCGCCGTGCGCCAGGCCGCCGCCGGCCCCCTCCGCTCCCGCGAAGGCTTCATCCTCAGCGTCAGCGCCGACGGCGATCCCGCCTCCGTCCGCGCCGCCCTCGCCGCCGCCGCCCAGGACCCCGCAGGCCCCGTCCGGCAAGCCGCCGCCGCCTTCGAAGCCCAGCTCGCCGCACAACCCGACATGCCCCGCATCACCATCCCCTGACTTGCGGAAAATGCCCGCCAGGTCAAAACCCGTCCGCATTTTCCGCCGTCGTCCCCCACGCCACGACCCCTGAAATTCCCGCCGCATTTCCGAAAAATCGCGGATGCCGCGCCGCCTCTTTCGTGCCACTAATGGCCCCCTTTTTCCCATGTCCGATCCCACCCCTCTTCCCCCCGATCCCGCCGCGGTCCTGCCTCCCCCGGAAACGCATGCCCCTGCCGCCGCCCCCGCCACTTCGGCCCCTCCCGCCGCGACTTCGGCCGCCGCGAGTGCCAAACCGAAGGTGAAGCCGGAAAATCCCCTGCACAATCTCCTCCTGAATGTGCTGATCCCCGTCGTCATCCTGACAAATCTCAACAAGGACGCCCCCCTGCCCCAACTCGGCCCCCAGGGCGCGCTCATCGTGGCCCTTATTTTCCCCATCGCCTATCAGATCTACGACTACCGCCTCCGCCGGAAATGGAACCTGTTCTCCCTCATCGGGTTCATCAGCGTCCTCCTCACCGGCGGCCTCGGCCTGCTCAACCTCAGCGCCCAGGTTTTCGCCTGGAAGGAAGCCGCCGTCCCGCTCATCCTCGGCGCCCTGATTTATTTCTCCCACAAGGGCGACAAGCCCCTGGTAAAGTCCCTTCTCCTCAATCCTGACATGTTCGACATGACCCGGATCGAGTCCGCCATCGAAAAATCCAACTCCCGCCGCGGCTACGAGCGCCTCCTCTGGACCAGCACCCTCCTGCTCACCGCCTCCATGCTCCTCAGCGCCGTTCTGAACTACATCCTCGCCATGTATTTCCTCCACGACAAAATCCCCGGCACCCCCGAATACACCGCCGCCATCGGCGCGCAAACCGGCTGGGGCTACCTCGTCGTCGGCGTTCCCAGCCTCCTCATGATGGCCTACGCCCTCTTCCGGCTTTTCAAAGGACTCAAAACCCTGACAGGTCTGGAAACCGACGACCTCATGCTCCCCCGCTGATCCCGCGTGGTTTTCGCCACAGCCCGCCGCCTGCCACCACCAGCGAGGCGGACGCATTGGTGGACAGAATGTCCACCCTCCTTTGGCCGCGACCGCGCCCCGATCGGAGGGTCGACATTCTGTCGACGCGGGTCCCGGCAAAACGTCCGCCCCCCAAACACCCAGGCAATCCTATCACCACCGCCCGGGCCATCCTATCACCACCGACCCGGGCTCTCCAATATTCATACCAATTCCAGCTGAGAATCGGTAAATTCCATACGCGCTTTTCCAGCGCCACTACCTGCCGCAAACTTTCTTACTAACACCTTCGGGATAAATCCTGCCGTTTTTACCGGTCCGGGATTACGCCAAGGGCGTTGGGGATGTTAGCCTGGGGTTGCCGACCGTGG
>JAQGPD010000354.1 GCA_028293305.1 Verrucomicrobiales bacterium
GGACTATCAAAACGCTTTACGGCTATGTTTGATCCGCTCATTCAGGTCCTGCGGCCGGTTTCGCCGCTGGCCTGGATGCCGCTGGGCGTGGTGCTTTTCATGGGAGCCGGAAAGGACGCCAACGAAATGGGCGCCCTGTTCACCATCGCCATCTGCGCCATGTGGCCCACGGTTTTGAACACCGCCGTCGGCGTGCGCGCAGTGCCCCAGGATTATCTGAATGTCGCCAAAGTTCTGAAGCTGAGCTGGCCGAAAACGCTTTGGAAAATCTACCTGCCCGCCACTCTTCCCTACATGTTCACAGGCTACCGCCTCAGCCTCGGCATCGCATGGCTGGTGATCGTCGCGGTGGAAATGCTGACGGGCCGCATCGGCATCGGGAACTTCCTTTGGAACGAGTATAACAACGGTCTCTACACCAGCATCATCCTTTGCATCATCACCATCGGACTCGTCGGCTGGGGCTTGGACCGGCTCATGAGCCTCCTGGAAAAACGTCTCCAAACCACCTGAGAATCCACCCCCATGATCTCTCTCCAGCACGTCTCCAAATCCTTCGGACCCAACCGCGTCCTGACAGATATTTCGCTCACCGCGGCGGCGGGCGAGTTCATCGCCATCGTCGGCTATTCGGGCAGTGGAAAGTCCACGCTGATGAACCTCATGGCCGGTCTGCAGAAGCCGGATTCCGGTTCGCTGACGATGGACGGCCAACCCATCTCCGGCCCCGGTCCGGAACGCGGCCTCGTTTTTCAAAACTACTCACTGCTGCCCTGGCTGACCGTCCGCCAGAATATCGCCCTCGCCGTGGACCAGGTTTTCGGCCGCGAATCCAGTCAGGACCGCGCCCGCCGCATCGATGAAGCCATTGCCATGGTGAAGCTCACCCCGGCTGCCGGGAAGCTGCCCCGCGAGTTGTCAGGCGGCATGCGCCAGCGCGTGGCCGTGGCCCGCACGATCGCCACCAAACCGAAAGTGCTGCTCCTGGACGAACCCCTCAGCGCCCTCGACGCCCTGACAAGATCGGTGCTTCAGGACCAGATTCTGAGCATCCGGAAACAGACCGGCCAGACCATCATTCTGATCACTAACGATGTGGATGAAGCACTCTACATGGCAGACCGCATCATCCCGCTCAGCACGGGCCCGGGCGCGACTTTCGGCCCTGAGGAAACGGTCCCCGCGCCGCATCCCCGCAACCGCGCGGAGTTGATCCGCACCCCGGAAATGCGCTCAGTGCGCACACGCCTGGTGGATTATCTTCTCAACCAACGCCGCCTCGACATCCCGGTGGACGCGAGCACGCCGCTGCCTCCTGACATGTGGCCGATCGATATCACGGAGGTGCGCCCGGTCTTCAATATCCGCCGTCTGCGCACCGCCCAGGCGGAACGCGACAGCCTCCGCGCCGCCGGCGTCCGCCAGCCGCTGACCATGGCGCCGGCCTCCGCGCCGGAGCAGCCTATCATGGAAATCAGCCGACTCGGAAAAAGTTTCGGCAACCAGGAAATCGTCCACGAATTCAACCTCCGCGTGAAGCGCGGGGAATTTGTCAGCATCATCGGTCACAGCGGCTGCGGAAAAAGCACCGTCCTCAGCATGGTCGCCGGTTTGTTGGAGTCCTCGGGCGGCGGCATGATCCTGGACCACCGCGAAATCACCGGCGCCGGCCCGGACCGCGGCATGGTTTTTCAAAGCCCCTGCCTGCTGCCCTGGATGTCGGCCCTGGAGAATGTGATGTTGGGCGTGAAGCAGGTTTATTACCACCGCAGCCATCGCGAACGGCTTGATCTCTGCGTCCACTTTTTGGGACTGCTGGGCCTGACTGATTCCATGCATAAAAAACCCGGCGAACTGTCTCAGGGCATGCGCCAACGCGTCGGCCTGGCCCGCGCCTTCGCCCTGCAACCCAAGGTTCTGCTGCTGGACGAACCCTTCGGCATGCTGGACAAGCTAACAAAATTCGAACTTCAGGATGTCCTCCTGGACCTCCGCGGACGCACCGGCACCACGGCCCTCATGGTGACCCATGACGTCGATGAAGCAATCTATCTTTCCGACCGCGTGGTCATGATGAGCGACGGCCCTTCCGCGACCGTCGCGGAAATACTAACCATCGAATTCGCCCGTCCCCGCGACCGCCAATCGCTCCTGGCCGATCCCGCCTGGCATGACTACCGCAGCCATCTCCTCAGCTTCCTGGAAGAGCGCGCCGACTATCGCGGCCACACCCGCGAATACATCCGCTCGGAAGTCCCCCTGCTCAGCCTCGGCCAACGCGCCACCGCCTGACTAACCATTTATCAAATCGGACCGGCTCATCCGAATTCTCACCCGATAACATGAATCACGTCCCCCAACTTCCTGACAATGCCCCCTTCACCGCGGAGCAGCGCGCCTGGCTTAACGGCTGGATTGCCGGCTCCATGGCGGTCCGCATTTCAATTCCCGACTCCGGAGCGGCACCGGCGGCGCTGCCCGCCCCGGCCTTGCTTCCTCTCACGATTTTATTCGGATCCCAAACAGGAAGCGCGGAAGGCTTGGCCAAAAAGCTGGCCAAACACGCGGCCGCACAAGGATTCCTCCCCACGGTGCTGGGCATGGATGCCGCAGCATCCCTGGACCTCACGCAATGCAGCCGCCTGCTTGTCCTAACCAGCACTTACGGCGATGGCGAACCACCCGACAACGCCGCCGCCTTTTGGACAAACCTGACAACTCCCGACGCCCCGGCCCTTCCCGCCACAGCCTTCAGCGTCTTCGCGCTCGGCGACTCCAATTACGAAAAATTCTGCGCGTTCGGCCTGGCCCTTGACCAACGCCTCGAAGCCCTTGGCGCCCGCCGCATCACAGACCGGGTGGACTGCGATGTGGACTATGATGCCCCCTTCGCCGCATGGATGCCTCACGCCCTCTCCGGGCTGAAAGACTCCGCCGAAACCCCGCCAGCCGCCGCCACCATCGAAGTCCTCAGCCCCGCCTTCGACCTAACGGAAACCCCCGCGCCATCGGGCACCAAAGCCAACCCTTTCGCCGCCCTGCTGACGGCCAACGAACTCTTGACCACCGACACAGCGGCCAAGGAAACGCGTCATTTTGCACTGAACATCAATGGCCTCCACTACGAGCCCGGCGACGCCCTCGGCATCTTCCCCACCAACAGCCCCGACCTCGTCCAAGCCATCATCGAAGCCGGCCGGTGGTCGGTGGATGAGGCCGCGTTGGAGTCACTGACCAGCCAATTCGACCTGACAAATCCCTCCCGCGACCTGCTCGCCTTCGCGGCCTCCCGCCACGCCGGCGGCGAGTTGGATTCCCTGCTGAAGCCCGCCCGCAGTGCCGATTTGAAGGCCTGGCTCCACGGGCGGGATGTGCTGGATGTGCTCCGGCT
>JAQGPD010000360.1 GCA_028293305.1 Verrucomicrobiales bacterium
TGCGGACGGACCTTTGGTTTTCACGGGCGGGATGCGGATCCTGAAAAAAATTCCGTTTTTCCGCAGGGATGCTGCCGCGTTGATCATCAAGGACTTGCGCGAGTTTACACGCGATCCCGCGCAATGGGTCCCCTGCGCCATCGTTTTTACTTTGCTGTTCGTGTATGCCGCCAATCTGAACCGGGCGGCCGCAGCCGACATCCGTCAGCCGAAGTTCCGGTTGGTTTTGACCTATTTAAACTTTGGGGTGTGCTGCCTGACCCTTTCGACCCTGACGACCCGTTTCATCTTCCCCATGTTCAGCCTGGAGGGACGCCGACTCTGGATTTTAGGCCTCGCTCCGGTCGGAATGGTCCGCGTGCTTCGACTGAAACTGGCGCTTTTCGCCGGGGTCATCGCCACGGTCACCAGTCTGCTGATGCTGCTGTCCGGATTGCGCCTGGGCATGAACACCTTGGAACTCACGATCTATTGCGTCGGAATCATGATGATGAGTGTGGGGCTCACGAGTTTGTCCTTGGGGCTTGGCGTGCTGTTTCCGAATTTTACCGATCCCAGTCCCGCGCGGGTGGTTTCGGGGTTTGGCGGGACGCTTTGTTTGATTTTGAACTTCGTTTACATTATACTATTTATGGGGGCTTTTATGATTCCCGGATTTTGGCGCCTGTGGTATCCGGAGGGAGGAACCGACGCCCGATCGGAGTGGTATCCGGCCATTTTGCTGGGCTCATTGATTCTAATGACGCTGTTCAGCCTAATTTGTGCGGGTGTGCCTCATTTTTTGAGCCTCCAGAGAATGAAAAGACTGGAACTCTTAGGAAAACTGTAATATTAGAGCGCAGTAAGAGTCTTCTCACACCTCTATGCACCCGACCACATCCCGCCACTCCGCCCCTCTCCACACGAGCAATCATCGTGAGGAGACCTTCCATATGGACTACCTTGAGGACGAGGGCGACGAACTTGTCCTGCCCGCGGAATCCATGGGAAATGGCAACGATTTGGAGGAACGCGTCCAGACCACGCAGCACCGCCTCGCTCAGTTGCGTCAGGAAGCGGAAGCGCTTGAGCAGGAGAAGCTTCGGTTTGAAGAGCTGAGCCGTCAGCAAAAAGAATTCATGCATGGCCGCACGGAAATGGGGGAAAAACTCACCCGTGCCCTCGCTCATTTGGATCGCGAAACCTACGAGGCCCAGCGCCGTGTCGAACAGCTTTTGGTGATCAAGGACACCTTCAATCACCACTTGGATGTCATTGACTCACTGAATCCGGAGCAGTGGAATTCTCAGGACCTCCGTCACGACCTCGGTCGCGCCCTGGGAATGATCGAGGAAGCCCGCGAGGAATACATCAAGGGATCCAGCCGCGTGCATCTGCTCACGACCGGCACCGCGTCCGGCCCCGCCGCCAACGGCCAAGCCGCCGCCGGCACAACTTCCGGTTCCTCAACCCATTCAGCGGCAGCCAGTTCCAGTTCCCACTCCACGTCCGCTGCCGGACTTGGAAACTTGGATCTGCCCATGCCATCCGGCTCCATGAGCGGGAATTTGCCCGTGACCCTGAACAAGGAAACCTTCCGCTTTTGGCTCTTCTGCGGCCTCGGATTCACCGTGCCCCTGGCCCTCACCGCGCTCGTTATTTTCACCGCCTGGCTGATTTTCCGATAGTCCCCCGATCTGAATCACCGACTCCGGCCCGCATCCACGGGCTGGAAACTCCGGGCGGCACTCAAAAATTTGTCCCGGAAAAACCACTCCCTTTTTAATATCCCAGGAACATCCCACTCCACCCAAAACTCTCCCACCGCCATGGCCACCAAACGAGGAATCAGCCGCGCCACCCGCGCCAAACACGCCGAAATGGAGGACCGCATCCGCCAGATGCGGCGTGAAGAGGACAACATCAAAGCCAAGATCCACAAGCTCGAGGCCAGCATCGTCGCCACGCCTGTCCTCATGGCCGGCGACCGCCTCCGGAACCGCAATCTCATCCAGGCCGAAGAGGAACCGGAATACAACAGCCGCGCCTTCAGCCGCACGCGTTGGCAGGCCCAACGTCTGAACCGCGCCCACTCCCGCCAGGCCATGACCGCCCTGCTGCTGGTCGCCGCTTTTGTCGGATTTGTCTGTTGGTTCTACCTGCAGCTCCGCAACAACGGCCTGCTCTGATGGTTGGCGGAAACCGGCCACTGCCCGCGGCCTGACAGAAATATCCTATCCAATCCCCCGTCCCGCCGCCCGATTCCCCGGACGGCGGGATTTTTTCTCTTAAACCCGAACCCCGCCCCGCGGCGCTCCTGCCCAGCCCCCCGATCCCCCGGAAACCGCCCGTGCAGACTTCCCCGAATTGCCATTTGTCATTTCCGGAAATGCATTCAAACTCCCCGCTCCCATGTTGACCTTTTTTATCTACCTCGTCGGCACACTGTTAGTTATTGTGTGCCTGCTGATCGTGCTCCTCGTGCTCATGCAGCGTCCCAAGCAGGAAGGCCTCGGCGCCGCCTTCGGTGCCGGCGTCACTGACCAGATCTGGGGATCCCAAACCACCAACGTCCTGCAAAAAGGCACCGTCTATCTCGGCGTGATGTTCTTCATCCTCAGCCTCACACTCTGCGTCCTCGAGGCCCGCCGCTCCAAAGGCCAGTTCTCCGACATGAAAGTGCCCACCGCTCCTGTCGCCGTCACTCCCGCCTCCCCCACGACTCCCGCCAGCAGCAGCTCCACTCCTTTTGAATTGCCGCCCACCCCGGCCCCAGCTCCAGTTCCAGCGCCGGCCGCCCCCGCGACCGAAACCCCGGCTCCAGCTCTCGTGGAAACCCCCGCCGCTCCGGCCACCACCCCCGCGCCCGCCGAAACCCCGGCTCCAGCCGTGGAGACCCCCGCTCCTCCCGTGGAAGCGCCAGCGCCTCCCGCGGAAACTCCCGCCAAATAATTTCATCCCTCCCACTGAAAAGCGCCCGGTCCCTCCGGGCGCTTTTTTTGTTATCGCATGACTGCCAGTTCCCCGACCGGAAAAATTTCCTCCCCTTTTCCTTTCTTTCCCCTTTCAGCCGGTCCCAGACGTCATATCCAAAATCCCGCTACAACCGACCACCCGTTCCAGTTATCATTTTCCATTTTCCCATTTCCTAATTTCCCAATTTCCTAATTTCCAAATTTCCCAGTTTTCCCCCATGTCCCACGATCCCGCCCTGCTCCAGTCCATCGCGAACTCCACCGGCACCCCGTTCTGGCTTTATGAGGCCTCGGTCATCCGCCAACGCATCGCCGCCATCAAGGCCATCACCTCCGGCGAAGGCGTCCAAGCCCGCTTCGCCATGAAGGCCTGTCCCGCCACCAAAGTCCTCCAGGAAATGGCCGCCGCCGGCATTTGGATCGATGCCGTCTCCGGCAACGAAATCCTGCGCGCCCGCCACGCCGGCCACGCCGCCGGGCAAACGCCGCCCGTCATTTGTTTCACTTCCGACGTCTTCAGGGACAACGCCTTGGACGTCGTGCTGGAACATGGCGTGCTGCCCAACATCGGCTCGCCCGGCATGATCGCGCAGCTCGCCGCCGCCGGATACCGCGGCAAAATTTCCCTGCGCGTGAATCCCGGATTCGGCCACGGCCACGTCAACTCCTGCGATACCGGCGGCCCCAGCTCCAAGCACGGAATCTGGTTCACCGACGTCCCCGCCGCCCAAACCGCCGCGGAAGCCGCCGGCATGCAGGTGTCCATGCTCCACGCCCACATCGGCAGCGGACCCCAGTTTGACGAACTGCTCGAAAACCTGAACCGCCTGGTCAATGAGTTCGCCGAGCTCGCCAAGTCGTTGCCCCACCTCGAAGCCGTAAGTCTCGGAGGCGGCATTCCTCACAACTATCGCGATCCCTCCGCCACGCTCCCGTTGGAAAAACTCGGCGCGCTTTTCTCCTCCGCCCGCCAAACCCTCTCCCAAGCCGCCGGCCGTCCGCTCCGCCTGGAAATCGAGCCCGGCCGTTACTACGTCGCCCCCGCCTGCACGCTCGTGACCCGCGTGACCGACGTCAAACAGACCCAAACCAACGAAAAAGGAGCCGGAGCCACCTTCGCCATGGTCGATGCCGGATTCGTGGACCTCGTCCGCCCCGCCATGTATGGCTCGTGGCATGGGATCGAAATCGTGGGCCGCCCCGCCGATGCCCCCACCGAACCCATCGTCGTCGCCGGTCCGCTTTGTGAAAGTGGCGACGTTTTCACCCGGGATGACGCCGAGCTCCTCCAGCCCCGCGCCCTGCCCCGCCCCGTCGCCGGCGACCTCCTCACCCTGCGTGATGCCGGGGCCTACGGCTACGCCATGAGTTCCAACTACAACTCCGTCGGCCGCGCCCCGCAAATCTGGCTGGAACCGGACGGCAGCCTCCTCCAAATCTCCCGACGCGAAACACTGGCCGATATTCTGAAAGCTGAAACAGAAGCCCCGCTCAGCCTGTAACAGTCGCAAGCCCATCCGCCCGACGCGAATCCTCTACCCAACCCTCCCCCCTCTATCCCCATGACCCGGACCCAGTGGCTCATTTGCATCATCGCCTCCATCGGCTTTGCCTTCGACATTTATGAGCTGCTGATGCTCCCGCTTATCATCAAGCCGGCGCTGCTTTCGCTCGGCGGATTCGTGCCTGGGTCCGAGGACTTCAGCAAATGGGGACGCATTCTCTTCTTCGTTCCCGCCATCTTCGGCGGCGTGTTCGGCCTGCTGGGCGGATGGATGACCGACCGTCTGGGCCGGCGCCGCGTCCTGACCTGGAGCATTCTGATCTATGCGTTCGGTGCCTTCGCCGCCGGATTCAGCACCAACGTCTATCAACTCCTCGTCTGCCGCTGCTTCGTCTTTGTCGGCGTGTGTGTGGAATTCGTCGCCGCCGTCGCGTGGCTCGCGGAAATTTTCCCCGACCCGAAAAAGCGCGAAAAAGTGCTAGGCTTCACCCAGGCCTTTTCCTCCTTCGGCGGCCTGCTGGTGGCGGTGGTTTACGGCTTCTGCGTGAGGAATGCCGCCTCGCTTCCCTCCATCCACGGCGTGCATGAAGCCTGGCGCTATACCTTGATTTCAGGACTGATTCCCGCCATTCCGCTCATCATCATCCGTCCGTTCCTGCCGGAGTCGCCTTCCTGGCTCGCCAAGAAAACCGCCGGCACCCTCCGTCGTCCCAGCATCAAGGAGCTTTTCCAACCTGCCCTCATCCGCACCACCCTCGTCACCACCGCGCTCTTCGCCTGTTGTTATGGCATCGCTTTCGGCGCCATCCAGCACCTGCCGCAAATGGTCCCCGGCCTGGCCGACGTGAAAACCGCCGTCGCCGCCGCCCAAGCCGCCGTGCCCAAACCGTCCGCCGCCGCCGGTGCCACTGCCTCGACTCCAGGTGCGCCAGCCGCCGCTCCCGCCCCGGCAACCGATGCCAATTCAACCGCAGCTGCCGCCCCCGCCGGCGTGGTGCCCCCTGCTCCAACTCCAGCAGCCTCGGACGCTCCAGCCGTTGCCGCCGCTGCGACCACGCCTGCCGCCGCCACCGGTGCCGCCGCCGGAAAACCCGCCGGTCCTCCTTCCCCGCTCGCGAAGGCGCTGGCCATCGCCAAGTCGGAAACCGAACAAAAAGCCTCGGCCTCCGTCCAAACCTGGCAGGAAGTCGGCGGTCTGGTCGGCCGCGTGATCCTGGCGTTTGCCGCGCTTTACATCGTGAGCCGCCGCTCGCTGCTCCGACTTTTCCTGGTGCCCTGCCTCATTTTCATCCCCGGCCTGTTCTGGTGGATGAGCAATAACTTCGCGACGCCCGAAGTATTGGGTCTCTTCAAATGGGCCGTTTTTGCCGCCGGGGTCCTGCTGGTCGCCCAGTTCAGCTTCTGGGGAAATTACATCCCCCGCGTCTTCCCGCTGCACCTGCGTGGCACGGGCGAAAGCTTCGCCGCCAACATCGGAGGCCGGGTCCTCGGCACCAGCATGGCCTGGGTCTTCTTCACCGCCAGCGCCTCCTCCCCGCCCAATCCCGGCAAAATGGCCGTCACCGCCGCAGTCATCGCGCTGGTGATGGGCGTGCTGGGTCTCATCCTGACCTTCTTCCTGCCCGAGCCCGGCCCGGAGGAGGAAGGCCATTGATTTGAAATCCCGCGGAAATGCCCGCGCCGAAACCAAGCGCCGGAGGGATTTCCTGAAGCCAGCTGCTCAGTTTTGCGGAAGCTAACTCGTCGGTTTTCCCGAAGGAAGCTGGCCGATTTTCCTGAAGGGAGCTGACCGGTTTCCTGAAGGAAGCTGACTGGTTTCCTGAAGGAAGCTGACTGGTTTCCCGAAGGAAGCTGACTGGTCTTCCTGAATTGAGCTGAATGGTTTTCCTAAAGCAAGTTGGCGGTTTGACCGAAGTGAGCTGAATCGTTTCACCGAAGTGAGCTGGCTGCATTTTTGGACTGCGTGCGGCTTGCCGCCGCTTTCCCGAAGGCAGCTTGCTGCCGTTTTCCGGCGCGCGGGCGGCGATTCGAGGTAGTGGACTCCGTTGAAATTGCAGGCTACGATTGAAATTGCAGGCCACGATTGGAGTTGAAGGCCACGATTGGAGATCCGGCCACGGTCGGAGATTCGGCTAGCGATTGAAGATTCCGTCGCCGCTTGGCGCGGGCAGGCCCGCTGGCGGAAAGCGGCGGCAAGCCGCGCGCACTCCAGAAGACGGGCGCGCCGTGAGAGCGGGCGCGTTCCGTGGGGAGGCGTTTTTAGGGGCTTCAGTTTCCGGTCCGGTCCGCTTTCAGGACGCCGTCATTCAGGATTTTCGCGCGGAGGCCGCCGTGGTGGCGAAGGGCTTTTTCCGCGCCGGGGTGGAAGGCCTGGTCCATCCACTCGCAGGGGGAACACTCGGCCATGCCGAGAAACCTGACGCCTTGGATTTCGAATTCCTGGCCGATCAGTTCGTTGAGGTCCTGGCCTTCAGTGATGATGTTCCGGCGGAAAACGGAAGGCTCGCGGTCGCTGACGTCAAGGTCGCGGCTGAGCTTGGCGTGTTGCTCGATTTCGAAAAAGGTGACCTGCCCTTTGTAGTCTTTTTTGAAGTCGAAAAAGCGGTCGCCCACAATGCCTTTGCCCGCAACGAGTTGGATCTCCGGTGCTTCCACCATGGGGGCGGTGCCGGGGTCGTGGCCATAATGGCCGAAGTAGTTATGCTCCGGGGATAGGTATAGGTGGAGAAGGCGCATGGGTGGGGGGGAGATGGGGGAAGGGATCGGGGGTGGTGGGTGGGTTTTTTGTTTGGTCTATTCGGCTTGGGTGAGGCTGGGTGAGGCTGGGTGAGGCTGGGTTTGGTTGTGTTGGCTTGGCTTGGCTTGGCTGAGCTGAGGCATCGGGTGACACTCACGGGCCGGGAGGCCCGTGCTCCTTTCTTTGCTCCTTTCTTCGCTGTGTTCTTTGCTGTGTTCCTTTAAGTCTGGCTAGGAGGGTTTGATGCTGATTTCGACGCTTTTGGAGGTGGGGGTTCCGCTGAATTCGGCGGCGGAGCCGATGGGGACGAGGACGTTGGCTTCGGGGTAGTAGGCGGCGCAATTTCCCTCGGGCATTTCGTAGGGGATGGCTTGGAATCCGTCCGCGTGGCGGGTGCCGTCGCTCCAGTGGCTGGTGATGTCCACGAGCTGCAAGGGCTTGAGTCCCAAGCGTTTCATGTCACCCGGATTCATGAAGATAATCCGCCTGCCGTGGCCGATGCCGCGATACCGGTCGTTCAAGCCGTAGATGGTGGTGTTGAATTGGTCATGGCTCCGGAAGGTCTGGAGCACGAATCGCCCCGGCGCGGCCTGGAAGGCGGAGACGGGCACGGTGTGAAATCCGGCTTTTTTGCTGGGCGTGTCCCAAACGCGGCGACCAGCTCCGTTAGGGAGGCGGAATCCGCCGGGATGACGGACGCGGTCATTGAAGTTTTCAAAGTCCGGCACCACGCGCTCCACGGCGTCGCGGATGTGGTCGTAGTTGTTGGAAAAATCCTGCCAGGGTGCCTGCGATTTTCCTTTCAGCGCCGCCTCCGCCAGGCCGCAGACGATGGCGGTTTCACTCATCAGGTGAGGCGAAGCTGGGGTCAGTTTTCCGCGGGAGGCATGCACCATGCTCATGCTGTCCTCCACGGTCACAAACTGCGGCACTCCCGCGCGCAGGTCCTCCTCGCTCCGGCCCAGGCAGGGCAGGATGAGCGCGCTGCGGCCGGTGACGAGATGGGATCGGTTCAGCTTGGTGGCGATTTGGATCGTGAGGCGGCATCGGCCCAGGCCTTCCGCGGTGTATTCCGTGTCCGGTGAGGCCTGGAGGAAATTCCCACCGAGCGCGGCGAAAATTTGGACCTTCCCGGCGTGCATGGCCCGGATGGCGGCGACGGTGTCATAACCATGGGCGCGCGGAGCATCGAATTTGAATTCCTCCTCCAACGAATCCAAAAAGCTGTCGGGCATTTTTTCGAAAATTCCCATGGTCCGGTCGCCCTGCACATTGGAGTGCCCGCGCACCGGACAGAGGCCCGCGCCGGGCTTGCCGATGGCTCCCAATAACAGATGCACATTGATCACCTCGCGCAGCGTGGCCACGGAGTTGCGGTGCTGTGTCAGGCCCATGGCCCAGCATGTTATCAGATTCCGGCGCTGGCCCGCCTCCCGCGCGGTGCGCTGCATGGCGTCGCGGGTGAGGCCGCTGAGGGCTTCCAATTCCTCCCAGTCCTGACTGCGCACCGCATCCGCATAAACCTCGAATCCGGTGGTGTGCGCCTGGATGAAATCGTGATCAACGGTGCCGTCCTCGACCAACGTTTTCGCCATTCCCCGCAGGAATGCCATGTCGCCATTCAGCACGGGCTGAAGGTAATCCGCGGCCAGAGGCGTGCTCATTCCCAGCACGCCGGAGGCTTCCTGGGGATGCTTGAAGCCGAGCAGTCCCGCTTCCTTCAAAGGATTCACCGCCACCAGATGCGCGCCGTTCCTGACCGCGGTCTGCAACGCGCTGAGCATGCGGGGATGGTTGGTGCCGGGATTTTGTCCCATAAGCAGGATCATGCCGGCATGATGAATATCGTCCAATGTCACCGTCCCCTTCCCCACGCCCACGGCCTCCTTCATGGCCACCCCGGAGGATTCATGACACATGTTGGAACAATCCGGCAGATTGTTAGTCCCCAGCTGTCTGGCGAAAAGCTGCCATAGAAAAGCCGCCTCGTTGCTGGCCCGGCCGGAGGTGTAAAAGACCGCCTGATCCGCCAGGGGCATGGCCCGGAATTCGGCGGAGGCAAAAGCGAAAGCCTCGTCCCACCCGATGGCTTCATAATGCGTCGCCCCGGCCCGGCGGACCATGGGATGCGTCAGGCGGCCGGCCTGGTCGAGTTGATAGTCGGACCAGGTGGTCAGCTCCGCGATGGAGTGTTTGGCGAAAAAGGCGGGATCCACGCGGCCTTTGGTGATTTCCGAAGCGAGGGCCTTGGCGCCGTTTTCACAAAATTCAAAAGCGCTGCGGTGATCCTCCGGGTCCGGCCAGGCGCAGCTGGGGCAGTCAAAACCGTCCGTTTGATTCAGCCCCATCATGCCCTGCGCCGCCCGCAGCGGGCCGGTGCGCGTGAGCAGGTGCCGGAAGGAGGAAACCACGGCCGTGGTGCCCGCGGCGGAGTGCGAGGGCTCGTCCACCGTGACCGCGGAGGGGCCTTCCATGGGGGTGAGAGCGGGGGAGAGGGGAGGGTTTGTCATTTCAAAAAGGGGAAGCTGGCCGGGACAGGCCGGGGGGAAAGGGCGGCCATGGTATCAGGAGGGATACGATCAGGCAATCCCCAACCGCACAACGTTTTCGATTCCCCGCGAAACTTTTCCGGGAATATTCCGCCGCCCCGCGCCTCCCTCATCCGTATGGATTTCACCGCCCTCGTCGATTCCCACTACAAGGGCCTGTATCAATTCGCCTGCAGCCTCGCCCACAGCGAGGCGGATGCCTCCGATCTCACCCAGGAAACCTTCCTGCGATGGGCCCAGAAAGGCTCGCAACTCCGCGAGGCCGCCAAAGCAAAATCCTGGCTTTTCACCACCCTTTACCGCCTTTTCCTGAACCGCCGCCGACACCTCACCCGATTCCCCCAGGACGATCTCGGGGAAGCCGAAAACAGACTCCCCCCTATCCAATCCGATGCCGTCCGCTCGCTCGAGGCCTCGGAGGTGATGGGCGCCCTGCGGGAAATCGACGAAACCTTCCGCGCGCCGCTCGTCCTGTTCTATCTGGAGGATCATTCCTATCATGAAATCGCCGCCATTCTGGACATCCCCGAAGGCACGGTGATGTCCCGCCTCTGGCGCGGAAAAGCGCTCCTGCGCGACAAATTGAAAGACCGCCCCGCCGTCCAACCGGCGGGCAATATCATTCCCATGCAAACCCCGAAACGAAAGGAGGCCCGGTCATGACTCCCCAGGAAGCCCGCCTCATCCTGCAATGCCGCCGACCCCACGGGCAGGACGATCACCTCCCCGCCATGGCCGAGGCCCGGCAAGCGCTGGCCGACCATCCTGACATTCTTTCCGATTGTCAGGAGGGCGCGGCTTTCGATGCCCTCATCGGTGAAAAACTCCGGTCCTGCGCGGTGCCCGAAGGCCTGCGCGACTGCATCCATGCCGGCGCGCGGGTCACTGCGCGCCCGCCCTGGTGGAAACGCCGCTCCGGCTTGGGACTCGGCATCGCCGCCGTGGTGGCAGCGGGTGTTTTCCTGACACAATACAAACCGGCACCGCGACCCCGGGGACCGGACCGGATTCCTGTTACGAGCGGGTCTCAGGAACTTGCGGTAACGAATCCCGCTGCAACGACTCCTGCTGCAGCTGCAACGACTCCCGGGGCAACGACTCCCGCGGAGTCCGCGACGCTGCCGGATTTCCGTCAGGCCGTGACGGATAAAGTCAGCCAGGCGCGCATCGAGCTGGCGATGCTTTCCAACAATTCCGGCGACCTGCAATCCTACCTGGCCGGGCATTCCAAAATCCGCCATGTCCCCATCCCGGCCGGCCTGTCCCCCTCGCCGACGCATGGCTGCGAGGTCTTCCAATGGCGCGGCCGCGAGGTCACCCTGATTTGTTTTCAAACCGACGCCGGCATTGCCCATCTGTTCACCATCGACGCCGCGGACCTGGCCGGGGATTTGCCGGAACCCCTCTGCGCCCACTGCAACGGCTGGCAGACCCTGACATGGAAACAGGATGGCAAAATCCTGCTCCTGACCGCACAAACCTCGCCCGAAGCCCTTCGGAAAATCGCCCTGCCGGGTTAGCAGGAGGAGGGCTGGGGGGAGCCGGGCAATGCCGATGCTCCGGGGCGACTTCCAAAGTCGCGGTCCTATGCCGAGGACCGCGACTTTTCAAGTCGCCCCGGCCGCCTCGGTTTTCCCAGATGCAACTGCACCCGTTCAAGCTCCCATTCAACGCCCCCACACAAGCCACAACAAACGCCCGCAATCCCCTCCACAGGCCCGGTTGACCGTCGCCCTCGGACGGGGTGAAAGATTGCCGGTGCCTGCCGCGTCCCAAGAAGCGGCTTGTGTCCCTTGGTTCATGCCATGCCCCCAACTGAGTTTATGTTGTCAGCCCCCGGTCCCCTACCCCCGTCCAGCGCCAGAATTTTGGATCTGCTGATGCCTCTGGCGTTTTTCTATGGGCGACTGGATTCGGAGCTGCCGCCGGTGGATTTCATTGACGGCGACCGGATGCCGGAACCTTTCCGTTATTTATTGGTGCATCAAAGTGACATGACCCCCCGGTTGCGCGGGCACCATGGCGAGCCGCCGGAGCTGACCGTGATTTCCGTGGAGCGGACGGAGGATTATGTGATGCGGGAAGTGATTTTGAAATGCGCCGGAAAGCCGGTCGAGTATGGAGCCATCGGCATTCACCTGGACGGATTTCCGCCGCATGTGAAGGAAGCGATCCGCGGCGGGACGGCACCGTTGGGAGCAATTCTGGAGGAGGAAGGCATCCCGCACACCAGCGCGCCGACGGGATATTTTATGTTGGAGGCGGACGCGCACATGGCGTCCCTGCTGGGAACCGCGACGGGCACCCGGCTTTTTGGCCGCTGCAATGTGTTGAGCCACGCCGACGGGACGGCTTTCGCGGATATCGTGGAGGTTTTGCCGCCGGGCTGATGGCACGGCTTGTGCGGCGGCCGGAATGCCGCATGATCCGAGCAAATGATGAATACCCCTGAGCCCTCTTTCGCTGTCTGCCGTCTCGCGGTGGTGCCGGTCCGCCGGTTCGCCGATATGGTGAGTGAGATGACCACGCAGGTGCGCTTCGGCGAGGGCGTGGAGGTGCTCTCGGAAAACCGCCGGATGTGGAATGTCAGGCTTTGTCAGGATGGCTATGAGGGTTGGGTGGACTCGCGGCAATTCACACCGCTTTTGCCGAAAAAACCCGCCGTGGCGGACACGCTGACGTCGGAGTTGGCGGGCTGGGCCACGCACGCGGAGGAGCGCCGACTGCTGCCCCCGGGAACGCCGCTGCCGGATTTCAAGGAGGGGAAATTTTGGCTGGGATCCGAGGCCTGGGAGTGGTCCGGCGCGGTGCACCGGGTGCCTGCGGTGCCGGATTGGGATGCGTTGCTTTTCGAGGCCGACCGATACTCGCATGCGCCTTATTTTTGGGGGGGCCGCACGGTTTGGGGGATCGATTGCTCAGGGCTCGTGCAGACGCTGCTGCGGCATCAGGGGGTGTCGGTGCGGCGGGACTGCATTGATCTGGTGGACGACGGCGAGGCCGTGCCGGGTCTGGCGCACGCGAAGCCGGGGGATCTGGCGTTTTTCGACGGCACGCGCGATGGCGGGCGGCATGTGGGTTTTGTGATGGGCGGCGGGAAAGTGCTGCACGCCAGCGGATATGTCAGGGTGGACCGGCTGACGGACCGCGGCATTGTGGTGCCGGAAAGCGGGCACCTCTCGCACCGTCTGACCGCGCTGCGCCGGGTGGCCTCATGGGGCGGCTTTGGTTCTTGACCCGGAGGCGGGCACACGGAATGCTTGTGGTTTTGTTATGAATGCGGTGAAGTCCATTGATCTCGCCATAGACCTGAAGTCGCTGACCAAGGTCTATCCCAATGGCGTGCAGGCATTGGACCAACTGACCATGCGCGTGCGGCGGGGGGAGATTTACGGATTGCTGGGTCCCAATGGCGCGGGAAAAAGCACTTTGATCAAATGCCTGACCGGTCTGGTCCATCCCACCGGCTGCCGCGGCACGGTGCTGGGCTATCCGGTGGGGGATCCGGAGGTGAATTCCCTGCTCGGTTATTTACCGGAAAATGCCTCCTGGCCGGAACATCTCACCGCCGGCCAGGTGCTGGATTTCGCGGGCCGCCTGCACGGTCTGATCAAGCGGGAGCGCAATGTCCGCGTGGAGGAATTGCTGAAGTTGTCAGGACTCGAAGCCTGGCGCCACGACCGGCCGCAGCATTTCAGCAAAGGCATGCGCCAACGCCTGGGGGTCGCCTATGCCTTGATGGGAAATCCCGATCTGGTTTTCCTGGATGAACCCACCGACGGGGTCGATCCCGTGGGCCGCAAGGAAATGCGCGACCTCATCCGGCAATTGAAAAAAGACGGCAAGACGGTTTTTGTAAACAGCCACCTCCTGGGCGAGCTGGAACTCATCTGCGACCGCATGGCCATCCTCATGCGCGGCCGCGTGGTGCGTGAGGGATCGCTGGAGGAGCTGACCTTGGAAAGCTGCCGCTACGAAATCGCCGTGGCCGGGAATTTGCTTTCGGATCCCGGATTGATGGATCTGGTGCAACGTCTGGGCGGCACGGTGACTCTCACTCCGGACGGCGTGGAGAGCCACATCGAGCTGCCCACCCGTCGCCCCCAGCTGGTCCAGCCTGTCGTGGACGCCCTGCGGCATGAAGGCTGGCTGCTGCTCTCCGTCGCCCCCGCCCGCCAATCCCTCGAAGACCTTTTCATGGAAGCCATCCGCACCGGCGGTCAATTCAAAACAAAGGAAACCGACGATTGATCGCGCCCGGTCCGGCCATAGCATGCACCGCGCCGGACCCAACCCTCCCCCACCGCATTGAGAGCCGTCTTCGCCATCGCCCATGATACTGTGATCCTGCTGTGCCGGCGCCGGTTGTTTTGGCTCAATGTCTGGCTCTCCGTCGCCGTGGTGCTTTTGGTGGCGTCCATGAGCTGCGCCGCGCAGGGCTGGTCGCTTTGCTTCGGACTGAAATCCTGGCCCAGCAACTATCTGACGGCGGGATCCGTGTGGGAGACGACCCTGTTTTTCGGCGTCGTGCGGCGTGCGGCGGTCTGGTGGGTCGCGGGAGTGGCGCCTTTGCTCGCCCTTTTCAGCATGGCCTCCGTGGTGCCCAAGAGCATGAAATCCGGCCAGGCGGC
>JAQGPD010000363.1 GCA_028293305.1 Verrucomicrobiales bacterium
AGGGCCATTTGGAATTCATATTCAAAATCCGTGACCGCGCGCAGTCCCCGGACCACGACCATGGCCCCGCGTTCGCTGGCAAAATTCACGAGCAGTCCGCGGAAGGTCACCACCTCCACGCCGGTCATGCCGGCCACGCTTTCCTGGATCAGGCGCACGCGCTCGTCGGTGGAAAAAAGCGGGCGCTTTTCACTGTTGTTGGCGACGGCGATGATCAGGTGGTCGAACAACCGGGCGGCCCGGGCGATGACGTCGAGGTGGCCATTGGTGATGGGATCGAAACTTCCCGGATAGATAGCAATTTTCATGAACAAATAAAAATGGATAGGATTTCAACGGGCCTTAACCGGAAATCCGGCCAGGGTGGCGGGTTCAGCCCCCGGGATTCAGTTTGCCCAACCGGCCGCGGAGCGTTTCCACCTCCTTCGCGGCGGCGGGGTCGCTTCCGGTCAGGGCGGTCCAGGAATCGATGGCTCTGCCGAGGCTGGCGATGGCTTCCTTTTTGTCGCCTTCCTGTTCCTGTTGGGCGGCCAGGGCGGCCCATGTTTTGCCGGAGACGGCAAGGCAGATGGCGCGGTCGTTTTCGTTCAGGGTGGACTCCGCCAACAATTCGTCCAGCAGCGCCAGCGACTCCGCGCGGCGGCTGGCGGCGGTTTTCGCTTCTCCCGCCTGCTCCTCCAGGGTGCCGTTGAGGGAAAGCGCCACGGCCAGTTGGCGGCGATAGTTGTTATCCAAGGTGGTGGTCTCGTTCAGATTCCGGAGGATGGTGACGCTGCCGTTTTGATAGTCCAGCGCTTCCCGGGCACCGGCGGCGGTGGGTTTGGCGCTGCTGACCAGGAGGGCCACCTCATCATAGGTGAGGGCCAGCTTGAAGCGGTAGATGTTATCGCCGGGGGATTCCTTGGAGAGTTCGGTGAGCAGTTTCACGGCTTCGCTGAAGGCCACGCTGGCGTCCCGGTGCGACCCATTTTTTGTCAGGAGGGAACCAAGGCCGAAATAGCCATCCGCGAGGCGTTGGCGGCAGGGGAGCGAATTCCGGTTTTCCTGATCATAGTCCACCAGCACGCGGATGGCCTGGAAGTGCTGCTCCAGGGCGGGCTCCAGTTTGGATTCCGCCGTATTCAGCGCGGCGAGTCCGAAGAGGGAATCCGTGAGGGTGAAATGATCATCCGGGGCGAAATCCTCATCGCCCGGTTGCCCCAGCAAAACCGCCACCCGGCCAAACGCCGCCCGCGCCTCGGCGGGTTGTTTACGGTCCGCGAGGGCCTGGCCCTCACGGAGCGAATTTTCCGCGTATTCGCGGGCGACTTCATGTCGTTCCGGATGGGCGGCCAGCCATGGTTCAAAGACCTGGGAGGCAGCGGTGAGCAGCGGGGCGGCCTCCATGGTCCGGCCGGTCCGCAACAAAATGGCACCGCGCCGGCTGCCGATCCGGGCTTTCAAAAGCTGGCCGGTTTCATCCAATTCCCGACCAGCGGCGGTGTCCGCATCCAAGTCGCGGGCCACGTGCTCCAGCCAGGGAAGCGCCTCCACGGGCTGGTCCAGGGCGAGGAAAAGTTCCGCCATTTTCCAACGCGCCGCCCGGGCACCCGACGCCAGGGCAGGGTCGGCATCGGCGGCCTCGATGGCTTCCTTGAATTTTCCTGTGAGGGGCGCCGCCGCGGCTTTCCACGCCTCGCGCAGGCCGGCATCGGCGGGCTGGAGTTTCAGCATTTCGCTGACAGCATCCGACCATTCCGTCCGGCGTCCGGCCAATCGCGCGGTCTCCGCGGCCGCCTGATTTTCCTGCAAGGCGCTCAGCCGCTCGGCGGCGGAGACGGTGGCGCTCCGCAGCTCGGCCAGCTCCTTCGAAATGCCTGACACTTTTCCCTCGGCCTCGCCGGCGGCCTTCTGCTGATTGAGTCCATACCCGATCCCGCCCAGTCCGACCAAAATTCCCGCCGCCACCGCCAGCCGGCGTCCGGCTCCAGGCGCGACCGTTGAGACCTGGGAAACGGTGACGGTGGACACGGTTCCTCCGGTGGTGGTGGGGGCCGCGCCGGGGGCATCGGCTCCCAGCAATAACATTTCCGGGCCACGGAATTCCTTGTCAGGTTCAGTCCCTGGAAGGCTGACGTGCACAGGCGCGGAGACTGACGAATCCTGCGGAATGCTGAACAAAGCCGCAAAATCCGGACGCCCTTCGACCGGCACCGAGGCGGTCTGCGGTGAGGCCTGGACAAAAGCGGAGGGCTGCCAATCCGACGGTTTGTCAGGATGGCGGGCCGCGGCCTCCCTGGCCGGAATATCATTTTCCTGTCCGGGCGAGGACCGGGGAGCGGGAATGGAACCGGAAGCGGCTTCCGCGGACCAGGCGGCGGGCAGGACCGGTTGGGTGGTTTCCGTGGATGGAGATTGCATCCACGCGGCTGCGGGAGGCGGCGATTCTGTTGGAAAAATAACGGCTTGGGGCAAGTCGTCGATGTTTTCCGAAGGGTGGGGAACCGTCGCATCAGCAACAAAAACCGGTGGCCAGGCCGGAGCCTGGGCGGGGGCATGATAACCATTTGCGGCGGGGCCTGCGGCGGATTCATCCGGACGCTCATCCGGGCGCTCATCCGGGCGCGCGAGCCAGGCATCGGGCCACGCGTTGCGGGACGGCTCCGCAGCGGCGGGTGCGGCGGAAGGCGCGGGCAAGGGAGGCGGCGCGGATGGAATGGCGGTCGATGCAGGGCCGAAGAAAGAAGTGTTATCTTCCGGCGGTTCTACAATGTCGTGGTCGGCGGCCATGGCCCATTCCGGCATGCCGGCGGGAGTTGTCAGGCGGCCATGAACGCCCGAGCCGGCATGGGGAGGATGCGAATGGAATGGGGCGTCCGGAGTGCCGGGGACAGGGGGCGTTGCATTCCCGTTTCCATTTCCATTTCCATTTCCATTTCCGTTTCCGATTCCGTTGGCGCCGGACTTGCCTTTTCCGTTGGCGGAGGGTGCCGTATTTTCGCTGGTCGCATCGAGTCCTTGGGCGTTTCCGCTGGTGCCGGGATGAGGCTGACTGGTCCGGTTCCCATGGAATTCAGCACGGAGAATATCCCCTCCGGTTTCACGGTTCGCGCGGCCATCCGGCTTGGAGACGACTTGGAATGGCGACTGCACCCGACGCGATTGACGCTCGGTTTCCGCCGCGCATTCCCGCAGCACTTCGGACACCTCGATCATGGACTGCGGCCGCTCCGCCGGGTCTGTGGCGAGACAGCGGGTGATCATTTCCCGGGCGACAGGACTGCCGGAGGCCATGGCGCGGCCCGACCAAACGGGCGGTGGCTCCGCGCGGAGCCATTCCGCGAAAGCCGGGGCATCGATCCGGAGCGGCTCGTTTTTGGAAGCGAGGACGCGGTCGAACAAACGGGTGGCTCGGGGCCAGCGGCCATTGAGCAGACGCCACGCCATGATGCCGAAGGCATACACATCCCAAGTCTCGGCGCCCCCATCCAGCAGGACGCGGTCCGGCTCCAGCCAACGCTCCGGCGGCAGGTAGGGGGCCTGGTCATGGAGTCGGTCCATGAGTCCATCGCCCAGCCACGCCTGGCCCGCATCCGCGACCAGCGCGTGCGGTTTTCCATCGTCGCCGGCCATCACAAAAACATTGCCGCCCGTCAGGCCCGCATGCACCAGTCCGTGACCGTGCAGCCAGGCCAGGGCATCCGCCAGCTGCTCCAACAAAGTCCACGCCTCGCCGGGCGTCAACTGGCCCGCCAGGTCATCAAGCCCCACCGCCTTGTCCGGCAGCAAAGCCATGCTGACATGCGGCATTTCACCCGCCAGATCGAAGGCATACACCGGCAGCAATCCCTCATGCGCGGGCAACTCCAATAACTGTTCCAAAACATGCCCCAGATAACCGGAATGCAGCGCCCCCTCCTCCAACACTTTTACCGCGCAGACAAATTCCTCATTCCACAAGGCCCGGTAGACCGACCCGAACGCACCCCGCCCCAGGAGAGTCTCCAAGGAATAGCCAGGAATTTGCGGCGCGGTCATAACAAACATAAAATCGCCGTAATAGACCGCGCTTTTTGAACTGGGGCAATGTCGAATAGATCCAATCGAACTCCGGATATTCCTTGATTTGCAATTATCCCTGAAATGTCCATAATTAAGCTATGTCATCAAAAATCCGCACGCCGGCAGCCTCGCTCCAAGGCGACTCCCCCGCGGTCGATTCCCCTTCCCTTCCCCGCCGTTCCGTCCGCCGCGGCGGTGTCCGCACTTCCCTTTCCGCCCCGCCGCCCGGCACCTCCACGATCACAAAATCCGCACCGGCCGGCAAGCGTGCGGCAATTTCCCGATCCCGCGCAAACAAATCCCTCAAAGCGCCGACGCCCGCCGATGTGCCGGATGCGCTGGAAATCGCGTTTCTTCAATACATGCAGGTCGAGCGCAATGCCTCCGACCTGACACTGAAAAATTACGCCCAGGGCCTCCGCGCCCTCCGCACCGGACTTCCCACCTTCCGCGCCTGGCCGGAACTCAGCGCCGATGATTTCCGCGCCTGGCTCTTTATGCTGATGAAACGCGAACTCGGCCGTGCCACCATCCGCGTCCAATTCGCCGCCCTGCGCAGCTTTTTCAAATACCTCACGCGGCGCGCCGGCCTGATCTCGAATCCCCTCCTGGAGGTCCAGCTTCCCAAAACCCAGCGCTCCCTGCCCGTCGTCCTGACCCTCGCCCAGATCGAGGAACTCCTGACACTTCCCCTGACATTGAAAACCGACGGTCCGCAACGCGCCGTCTCCTGGGCGCCGCAACGCGATGCCGCGATCCTGGAGCTTTTTTACAGCACCGGGCTGCGGCTCCACGAGCTCGTCAAACTGGACGTTTCCGACATCAACCACCTCGACGAATCCCTGCGCGTCACCGGCAAAGGCCGCAAGGACCGGCTTTGTCCCGTGGGCGGTCCGGCCCTGCGCGCCATCCAAAAATACCGTCAGGCCGCCGGCGTGCACGAAGGCCCGCTTTTCCTGAGCAAACTCCGCCGCCGCATCACCATGCGCGCCGTCGACGACCTCCTGCAAAAATACCTCCGGCATTCCAGCATCGGATTCAAAGTCAGTCCTCACAAACTCCGCCACAGCTTCGCCACCCACCTCCTCAACAACGGCGCGGACCTCCGCAGCGTGCAGGAACTCCTCGGCCACGCCAACCTCAGCACCACACAAATCTATACCCATGTTTCCACCACCCGCATGAAACAAGTTTACGACGCCGCGCATCCAAGGGCGTGAGGGGGTTTGGGGTTATCGGTTATCGGTTATTGGTTATCGGTTATCGGTTATCGGTTATCCGTTATCGGTTGACGGTTATTGGTTCGGGCGCGTTTCCCAAGCCCGCAGGGATGCCAATTTCCGGGCAGTTCCATCTTCCAATTTGGCAGTCCCGATTTCCATTTTCCCATTTCCCATTTCCCATTTCCCATTTCCCATTTCCCAATTTCCCATTTCCCAATTTCCTATTTCCCAATTTCCTATTTCTTAATTTCCTATTTCCCAATTTCCAAATTTTCCCCACATGCCCGCCCCGAATCCCATCCACGCCATCGGCACCATCCTTGCCTCCGCCGGCGACCGCACCTACCGCACCGCCCTCCCCAACGGCAAACAAATCATCGCCCACGTCCGCCCAAGGCTCGCCGCAAAACTTGGTCCGCTTTCGCCCGATACCAAAGTGCGTTTGGAAATGACATCCTATGATTTCAGCATCGGCCGCATCGCCGCCATCGTGGAATCCTAGCTGATTTTCAGGTTTCCCCTGACAGAACGGAACGGGAGAACTTTACCTTGGCTTTACAAAAAAAGATTGGAGCCCGGAAGAATCACGGCCATTCATGGACAAGCCCTTGTCCCTCACCGCCGTCCAAAGCGCGAAACCCGAAACACCGCTAGCCAAATTTCCCAATTTCCAATTTGTCCATCTCCTTATTTCCTAATTTCCTAATTTCCTAATTTCCTAATTTCTTAATTTCCCAATTTCTTAATTTTCCC
>JAQGPD010000368.1 GCA_028293305.1 Verrucomicrobiales bacterium
ATGGACCCGCCGCGATCTTCGCGGAGGCGGATTTGATCGTGAAGGTGAAGGAACCGCAACCGTCCGAAGTCGCCATGCTTCGGCCGGGCCAGACGCTTTTCACCTATCTTCATTTGGCGGCTTCGCGGGAGCTGACCACCTCGCTCATGGCGTCCGGTTGCACGGCCATTGCCTATGAAACCGTGGAGCTGAATCATCGGCTGCCGCTGCTGGAGCCGATGAGTGAGATCGCGGGGTCCATGTCGGTGTTTGTGGGAGCCTATCATTTGGCGCGGCATCAGGGCGGGCGCGGCGTGCTCCTGGGCGGGGTGCCGGGAGTTTTGCCAGGAAAAGTGGTGGTGCTGGGCGGAGGCACGGCGGGCATCAATGCCGCGCGGATGGCAACGGGGCTGGGAGCGGACGTGACTATCTTGGAAGTGGATATGGAGCGGATGCGGTATTTGGATATCACCATGCATACGGCGCACACGCTTTATTCCAGTGAAGCGAGCCTGTCTACGCTGCTGCCGCAGACGGACCTGATCATCGGCGCGGTGTTGGTGCCGGGCGCCAAGGCGCCAAAATTGATCACGAGGGAAATGCTCCGGCTCATGCCGACCGGGAGCGTCCTGGTGGACATCGCGGTGGACCAGGGCGGCTGCGCCGAAACCACCCGGCCCACGACGCATGACAATCCGACCTATGTGGAGGAAGGAGTCATACATTATTGTGTCGCCAACATGCCCGGCGCCTACAGCCGCACCGCCACGCAGGCCCTGACAAATGTCACGCATCGATATGTGCATCTGATAGCGGAGCGCGGCCTGGCGGAAGCCTGCCGGCTGCGCCCGGAACTGACCGGAGGGGTGAATTGTTATCAAGGCCACCTGACCTGTGCTCCGGTGGCGGAGGCGCATCAGCTGCCCTGCCGGGAACTGGCCGCGCTTTTGGCGGAATAAGCGGGGGCGCGGCGGCCGGTCCAAGGGGTGGCAGCGGTAGTGGCTGCGGCTGCGGCGGTGGCGGCAGAAGTGGCTGCGGCGGCAAAAGTGGCTGTGGCTGCGCTCGCGGCTGCGGCGGCAAAAGTGGCTGTGGCTGCGCTTGCGGCTGCGGCGGCAGAAGTCGCTGCGGCGTGCTATTGGAGCAGTTTAGATAATGCCGTAGCCGCCAGGCCTCCGCAATATTAGGCCCGGAGGGCCGGAATCTTTATAGCCACCGACATGCGAAAAATGGTCGAGCTCCGTAGGAGCGTCCTATTCTTTCCCGATGAAGCCGGATGTCGCTCCTCCGGAGCTAAAATTTAACGCATGACTATGGCTATAAAGATTTAACCGTTCCGGGGTCGGACGCTGGCTACGTCATTTTTTAAATGCTCTAAAACTCACCCATTTCGACTGACGGACAGGCGGTAAAAGCGGCGCTGGGTTTCCGAGCCCACGGTGACGGCCACGCGCCGGGAGTCCGCGAGAGGCGCGCCGGTGAGGACGGCGGCCCCCGCGATGCATTGCCAATCAGCGGCGGCGGGACGCCAGGCGACCACTTCCCACGGGCCGTCGGGGGAGGCGCCGGATTCCAATTGATAATTCAGCGCCGGCGGAAGGGGGGAGGGCAGGTCGAAGGTCAGGGTGATGGTGGACGGGGCGAGGCCCGGAGAAATGCGGAGCCCGCGCCAACGGGCGGCGTCGTCCGCCCCGGGCTGCATGGGGTTGGATTGGAAGGCGTATTCGATCAGATTGTGATAGCCATCGTCATCCGCGTCATCGTTGTCCCCGCGCAAGCCATTGGGAAGGGACGCGCTCCATGCCGGGTAGTCGGGCAGGGAAGTGGTCATGAGCACCCGCACGGAGTAGGGTCCGTGACCCGGAGCCTGGCCGCGGACCTTCACCTGCCAATGGCCGGAATGGCCTGCCACGTGGCGGAGTCGAAGGTTCCGGCCGTCGCCGAGGGTCGTGATTTGACCGGCGACCGGCTGGCCGCCGGGGGTGAATAGTTCGAGGGCGGGGGTCAAAGGCGGCTGGCTCAGCGGGGGCGGGGTGGCGGTGCGCAGCTCAATGGATTCGCCGGCTTCCGCGAAAAAAGTGTAAACGTCCTCATTGTCCACCTCGACTGGCGTGCCGAGGACAAAGCTCTCCACGAGTTTTTCCTGCTGCGCCGGGAGTTCGAAGGCCCGGCTTTCAAGGCGCAGGGAGTAGGCGTCCGCCGTGACGAGCATGGCGCTGTGGTGATTGTTGTATCGGCTGAGGCTGCGCGCGTCCGGTGGTTCGCGGAAGGAGTAAAGGCCTTGCCCGCCGGCTCCGGTGATGAAAAGCGGGGTGCCGAAATAATCCAGCCGTTCATAAAAATGGTCGTGCCCGCAGAGGATGGCATCGACCAGCCCCAGTTCTTCCCAAAGCATCCACGACGCTGCGGCCCGGAATCCGGAGGTCAGGGGCGGTTGGTGGAAAACCGCGATTTTCCATCGCGCGGTGGAAGCGGCGACTTCCGCCGCGAGCCAGGATTTTTGCAGGGCGAGAAGATCCGGCCGATTCGGGACATCGGCATCCAGGACGAACAAATCGACCGGGCCGCGCCTGACCGCGTAGAAACTCACGTCGGAATCATGCGCCGCCCCCCGTTCGCCGGGGAGGCGCGGGGGACCACCGGGGTTCCCGTGAAAGTAGTCCAGATAGTCGTCGATGGTGCCGCCGTTGCCAGGGTCGGGATGGGAATCGTGATTTCCGACCGTGGGGAAAAAGCGTTGAACGGGAGAGGTTTGCAGCGGGAACTTCCCATCGGCGCGGCCTTGGATGAACCCGCCGAAATACGCGCCAACATTGAACTCCCAATCGTTCTGCATCCCCGGCAAGCCGGGATCGTAGTCGATTTCCGTGTCCAATGCGCCGTAAGTATTGTCGCCGGTGGAAACGATGAAGTCGGGACTCCAGCCCTTCATCATCAACGAGATACCATTCAGGGCATTTCCACTGACTCCAAAATCGCCAATCACGCCGAATTTCACCTTCGCTTCCTC
>JAQGPD010000386.1 GCA_028293305.1 Verrucomicrobiales bacterium
GACGCCAAGGCCCCCGCCCCCGCCGCCCCCACTCCTCCGCCTCCCTCCTTCCACCCCAACGCCCACGGCGCCCACCGCCCCACCCCGGACCTCTCCACCGCGGACGGCCTCGGCTTCTCCGTCAACCTCCCCTACGAGTCCATCCTCTACTACCGCGGCACCCGCGTCGGTGAAAACGGCACGCCCCTCAGCATCGATATGGATGTCCGCCTGACGGAAAACCTTACCTGGGCCAACAACTACAAATTCATCAATTTCATCGACGACGATTCCGCCGATTCCAAGGTCCACCTCTGGACGGCCCTCTTCTACAAAACCGGAAACCTCAGCATCGGCCCCAGCTTCAAATTCCACCGCAACAACAGCGCCGGCTCCAACACCCGCGATGTCTATGACCTCGGCGTGCAGGCCCTCTACGACTTCGGCCCCGTCAAAGCGGGCGTCGGCTACTCCTACGACCTGGAATCCGAAGGCCATTACGTCGAAGCCGGCCTTTCCGCTCCTATCAAAATCACCCCCAAACTGACCATCACCCCCGCCGCGGAAATCACTTGGCTGGACGGATGGGTCCGCCCCGTCGAAGGCCTGAACAACATCGCCCTCCGCGTCACCGCCGCTTACAAAATCTGCCCCATGTTCACGGTCGCCCCCTTTGTCGCCTACAACATTCCCCTCGACGTAACCGAGGACCGTTACAGTGAGGAATTCATCGCCGGAGCCGCTCTCCATATCAAATTCTGAGCCGCGCGTCCGATTCCTATTTGGTTATTAGGAAAAAAGCAAAAAGGCCCCTGCCGGAATCCGGCAGGGGCCTTTTTCATCGGGCCGCGCTGGTTCGAAAAGGCGGCTGCGGAATCCAGCTATAAAACCCCGGCTTCAGGACCCGCTCTGGTCCTGAAGCCCCGGCCGGCTGGAAAAGGTGGCGGCACCTTCATAAGCCGGATTTTGTCCCCCGCCGGTCGCCCGGCGGATCAACGGTCATTCCTCTAACACGGACCTCGCGGCCCGCATTCCCGGCCTCGCGGCCAGGTGCGACCAACCCGGGATTATCCCGGCGGCTTGCACCGCCAGGGTCAGACAGGCTGCCTGTTTTCCCTGTTTGTCTTGCACCGCGCAGGGTTTTTCGTGCCCCCGGCCTTGCGGCGCGGGGCGGTGGGCTCTTACCCCGCCTTTTCACCCTTGCCTCCAAACCCTTGCGGGAAGGAAGGCGGTTTATTTTCTGTGACACTGTCCGTCAGCGGAAGCTTTCGCCGTCCACTGCCCGCGTTCATCACGCGGCACGCTGCCTTGTGGTGTCCGGACTTTCCTCCAGGACCCGCTCCGAAAAGCAAATCCCGGCGACCGTTTCGGGTGCCGCCTCCCCTCCTTCCCCCACCACGCGGACCCGCGCAACCGCAACCCGCCAAAACCTCCCGTCCTCTGTATCCCGCCCCCCGGTTCCACCCCGCCGGTCATGGAAACTTCACCAGGCTGCTCCCCGGAATGGAGGCCACCATCCGATACTCCCCATTGTCATATTCCGATAAAACCAAGTTCACATAATAAGACCCCGAGGGTGGCTTGGTGTATTTGGCGGTGTTCGTGAAATTCGTATAAGTCCATCCCGTCTTCAGCGCCTCCTTCTGCACGGTCCCCAACAAATAACCACGGATCCCTCCTCCCTCATACCGCCCCTCCGTCGCCCACAGCGCCAGCCTCAGGGACCCCGTGTTCCCCGGCCTCGTGTGCGCGATTTTTCCCACCGTGATATCCACCGTTCCCCCCTCCGTGCTCGACTGCCATTTCCATGGCCCCGACATCGTGAACAGCGCCACCGGCCCCAGGGTCGCCGGTTCCGAAAAATTCCGGTAATCCGCCACCACATACTCCCCGCCCTTGTATTCCATCAGCGTCAGGCACAAAAAATAACTTCCCTTCACCCCCGGCATCACAGCCTTTTCCCGCCGGCTGGTGGCTCCATAAACCGAGTTCGGATTCAAGCCGTCCAACTTGTAACTCGCCACCACCTTGCCGCTGATCCCCCCGCCCATGTAGGGCCGGTCCAAGGCCCAGAGCCGCATCATCAAGGTCCCCGTGGCGTTCTCCCGGCTGGGATTGCTGATGCCCCCCGCTCCGAAGGAAACCATCGTGTTACCATTTTCGAACTTATACTGCGTTTTCCCGGTCAGCTTGGGCCCCGCCCACGCCTCCGGCACCAGAAAGCTCCACAAAAACAAACAAACGAACAATAGGTTTTTCATGAAACCTAAAAAGCGGATTCAACCGCCGGATGCCAATGAAATTTTCAGAAATCATTCATCCTCAGAGCCTCCGGTCCACCCGTCCAAAAACGATAGGCCGCCCTTCAGTTCACGGCAGACGAAGTTAGACCTCCGCGGCCAATCCCAATTTTTTGCGTTTCCGATAAAGTGTCGTTTGATCAATGCCCAGGATTTCCGCCGCCTCGGACAGATTCCCCGCCCGTGGAAGCAGGGCCCGGATGTGGGCCGCCTCGATGGTTTCCAGCGAAACCGGATCGCCCAGCGAGAGGGTTTGTTTGGGCTCGCCCGCGTGCCGGGACATGGAGACCGGCAGGTCCTCGGGCGTGAGCTGCGTCCCCTGGGCCAGGGTCACCGCGCGCTCGATGGCATTGCGCAATTCCCGCAGATTTCCCGGCCAGTGATGGGCCATGAGCAGGCCTTTGGCGCGCTCGTCGAATCCTGTTAGTTTCCGACCGCATTGGCTGGCGAAGAAGCGCATGTATTGCTCCGAAAAATGCAGAAGATCCTGGGCGCGCTCGCGCAGGGGCGGCATTTCCACCGTGATGACATTCAGCCGGTAAAACAAATCCTCTCGGAACCGGCCCTCCGCCACTTCCTTGGCGAGGTCGCGGTTTGTGGCCGCGATGACCCGCACGTCGGCGCTGCGCGTGGAGTTTTCCCCCAGCCTCTCATATTCCCGGTCCTGCAAAAGCCGCAGCAGCTTCGGCTGGATCTCCAACGGCAATTCCCCGATCTCATCCAGAAAAAGCGTTCCGCCCTCCGCCGCCTTGACCTTGCCCCAATGGTCCTTCATG
>JAQGPD010000435.1 GCA_028293305.1 Verrucomicrobiales bacterium
GGACCAACCCTTGGCTGTTCTTTCCGGCCCTAACCACGCTGAGGAAATCGCCAAAAAACTCGCCGCCGCCGCCGTCATCGGCTCGCATGACGAGTCCGTCAGCCGCCGCCTGCAGGACTTTTTCACGCTGCCCTGGTTCCGCACTTACCGCAGCACGGACGTCACGGGAATCGAGTGGGGCGGAGCCGTGAAAAACGTCTTCGCCATCGCCAGCGGCATCAGTGAGGGACTCGGACTCGGCGACAATGCCCGCGCCGCGCTCGTCACCCGCGGACTTGCCGAAATGACACGCCTCGGCATGGCCGCCGGCGGTCGGTTCCAGACTTTTCAAGGCCTCAGCGGCGTCGGCGACCTCATCGTCACCTGCTACAGCCGCCACAGCCGCAACAATCGCGTCGGCCGCCTGCTTGGCGAAGGACAGACCTTGGAGCACATCACCAACACCATGAACATGGTCGCGGAAGGCGTGCCCAACACCGAATCCATCCACGCCGCCGCCCGCCGGTATGACCTGCGGACCCCCATCATCGACCAAATGTATGCCATCCTTTACGAAGGCAAACCCTGCGCCGCCGCCCTGACCGAACTCCTCTCCCGCGACCCGCGCGCGGAGCATGATTGATGGCTGGTGAGGAGGGAGTTATAGGTTATCAGTTATTGGTTATTGGTATTGGTTGTTGGAAATCAGGCTTTGGCTTTGGATCAACCCCGCTATGGACTCAATATTCCAGACGGCAAAATTCCAGATTTGGTTTGGCAACGAAACCAGATTCAGGGAACTGCTGCAAAACGGCTTGGCCCGGCAGACGGCCGAGCCCCCCTTTGAGGCGGCGGATGTATTGATCACCGCTGTGCTCCGTTTTAAGGAGACTCCGGTGTTTTTGAAACTACTTCTGGAAGCAAATTTTCCTCTCAATCTGCCTAACGGAAGCGGCAATACCGCTTTTATGACAGCGGTGGATTTTGGCTGGGTGGAAGTCATTCAGCTTCTCCTCGCCGCCGGGGCGGACCCTTTTTGGACCAATAGCCAGGGAGCCAATGCTGCCAGCATGTCATTGATCTGTGGGGATCCACATTGTTCCACCTGCGAAAATAGAATCGCCGCGCATGCTCTCGTGATGGAATTGAAAGTGCCCTTTCATTCGAAATCCGAAGCCGCGGCCAAAAGGTTATCAGAAGCTGGACAGGAGCGCCGCGACTGGCACCTCATCCCCGTCATGGAAGCCCTGGGCGTTCCGCTGGAACCGCTGGGCTGGAACAATTTCATGCGGAAAATTGCTGCTGGCAGCGCCACTGATGCTGAAGTGGAACAGCTAGCGCCCTCCCTGCTTTTGGATAGAGACGCGCAGGAAAGATCCGCCTTTGTCCTATCCATTCAAGCCGGACGCCTGGATTTGGCGAAGGCCATCCATTCTGCCGGATACGGACTTGGATCGGAGCCCCAGGAAGGCATCCGTGCCCTACGCCTGGCGGTCGAAAGCGGTTCCGTCGAAATGGTAGAGTGGTTGCTGTCCCTGGGCGTCTCCATTGAGTCCCGGTTTGAACGAGGCGAAACGCCCCTCATGCATGCCGTCGAATTACCTGTAATTGCCGTCGTTGAATTCCTGCTAAAACGGGGGGCCGATCTGCACGCCCGTGATAAAAACGGAGCTCAACCCATCCACCAGACTTGGGGTGCTGAAATTCTCCAATGCCTCATCAACGCCGGCGCTGATGTCATGGCCAAGGACAACCTGAACTATCAACCCATCCATGGCATGATGGACATGGAACAAGTTCTTCTCCTGCTGGATGCCGGAGCCGATGTGAACGCGATTTCCGGAGGCGGCAGTTGGATTTTGGACGACATCGCAGGCCAGGGGGATGCGGAAGGAGTCAAGTTATTGCTGGACCGCGGTGCCAAACCGGATCTCACCGCAGCCAGTGGAAACACCGCACTTTTTAGTGCCGTCCGCAGCGACAATCAAGCCTGCGTCGAAGTCCTCCTCGATGCCGGCGCCCAAATCACCGCCACGGATGTCGATGATTGGACCTGTCTGACAGGTGTCAAATCCCTAGCCATGGCGCAATTTCTCCTCCAGCGGGGAGCCGACCCAGCAGCCACCACTGCTTCCAGTTTGACCGGGGATTTTATCCCGCCGGAAGTCATCGAACTTTTCCAAACCCATCCACATGCAACCAAGCAGGGTTCTCCCCCTGCTGAAAAGTGATGATGCCGGGCGGATCAATTGCTAGTCTCCAACTCCCGTCCACACGCCGCATTGACGAAGGGGTGAAGCCGCACGAATATCTCCGATGAACCACCTGAAACTGACCATGATTTTCACCCCTTGCGAAGAGGGTGGATTTTTCGCGCAGTTTGCGGAAATTCCCTCCGTGTTCAGCGAAGGGGAAACCCAGGAGGAAGCCAAGGAAAATTTGTGGGACGCGCTCAATGAAATGAGCCTTGCAGCACGGGAACGAGCCGTTTCGGCCATGACGCAAACCATGCGTTCAGAAACGCTGGAATTGATAGCCTCATGAAGCGGAGGGAATTGGAACAGCATCTAAAGTCCCATGGTTGCCGGATCTTCCGGGAGGGAGGGCGACATACGATCTGGATTCACCCCGAATCCGGTCAGCAAGCCCCAGTGCCGCGTCACCCGGAGGTAAAATGGCTCACCGCCCGGTCCGCCTGCACCGCGCTGAAAATCCCTATTCCACCAGTTAAATAGATAATAACAAATGACC
>JAQGPD010000448.1 GCA_028293305.1 Verrucomicrobiales bacterium
ATCTCGACCGTGGCATTCAGCATTTGAAGGAAGAGCTATCCCGGCTGGGAGCACCTCCCAAAACCGTGATTGAGCAGTATCTTCCCGATAGAATGGACCATTCAATAGCCTGAAACCAAAACCGCGAACATGACGCTCCATCCAACGGCGGGTAACGCTCCAGATTGAATTATGGCATCCATTCCCGCCGTGGATGAGCTAAACGTTATGATCGGATGCGAATGGGTGCAGAGGATTGGGGGAGTGGAGGGCTGTGGGCGTGGATTCGGCTCAGCGAGCTTCGCCTGGGAAAGCTTTGACAAGTCAAAGCAGTCCAGGGGGCCTGCGGCCCGTTGGGGGTTTCCGCTGGGTGAAGTGTTAGGTTTGGCCCTGGATTAATTTGAGGAGGGGAGGCCGATGGTGGCACCGTGGGTGGGTGGGCCGTTGAGGAGGGCGGGGCGGGTGAGGTCGTTGAAGTGCCACCACTCGTCCTCGTAGAGGGAGAATCCGGCGTCGGTCATGGCTTTCTGGAGCAGGGTGATGCGGCGGCGGATGGCGGGGTCGGTGCCGGTGTAGCGGGCGGCGGCTTTTTTGGAAAAATCGTCGAAGGTGCTGGGCATGGCGGCTTCCTGTCCTGACAAGTCGGTGAGGGTGATATCCACGGCGCAGCCATAACAATGTTTCGACCATTTTTTCCTGGGGTCGGCGACGAACTTGTCGTCACGGAACATTTGGAAAAGCTGCCATTGGACTTCCGGCGGGCGGTAGGCATCGAGGACGAGGATGCGGAGGCCGTGGGGTTTCAGGGCGCGGTTGGCGGCGGCCAATTTTTTGGCGGTGGGGCCGGTGGCGAGGGCGGGAAAACCGGCGGGGTAGAGGACGCGGCCGAAGACATTGGAGGTGGTCGAGTAGCGGAGATCCTGACGGATGGAGGGATCGTATTTTCCCACGGGGACGAGATCGTGAGCGGCGGCTTTGGCGATGATGGCGTCGGTTTTCACCGGTTCCAGCTTCAGCGGAGCGGGCATGGCGCGGCAGCCGGTGAGGGCCGCCAGCAGGAGGAGGAGAATGGCGGCGGGAAATCTCATAACAGTTATTTCGGCTGGCGGAAAACCGCGGTCGGCGGGGTGGAAAAGGCGGAGCGGCGGTCCGGGCGGGGCCGGCCGCATGGCGGGAGGTCGGGTTAGGTCTGATTGGGTCTGGTTCGGTCTGGTTCGGTCTGGTTGGGTCAGGACCGTGCCGGTCAGGTTTGGTCAGGTCAGGTTTGGTCAGGTCTGGTCAGGTCAGGTCTGGTCTGGTCTGGTCTGGTCTGGTCTGGTCAGGTCTGGTCAGGTCTGGTCTGGTCTGGTCACATGGGGGCGTGGGCCTGACGTGCGGGTGCAAAGCGCGTGCCAATGCCTTTGCCGGCGACGAGATCGGGGATTTGTTGGGGGCGGCGGCCGTTGGCGATGATGGTTTCCACTCCGGCGGCCACGGCCTGTTCCACGGCGCGGAGTTTGCTGGCCATGCCGCCGACGGAGTATTCGCCTTTTTCATCGCGGGCGAAGGCGAGGACTTCCTGGATGTCGGGGACATGATCCACGATTTTTTCGGTTTCGCCGGGAGGCATGAGACCGTCCACGCTGGTGAAGAGGATGAGGAGATCCGCCCTGACAATACCGGCGAGGCGGGAGGAAAGCGCGTCGTTGTCGCCGAATTTCAGCTCCTCCGTGGCCACGCTGTCGTTTTCGTTGATGATGGGAATGATATTCCCGCGCTCCAGGAGACTGAGCAGGGTGTTCCGGAAATTTTCCCGGCGTTGCGGGTCCTCGAAGTCCTGGTGCGTCACGAGCAGCTGCCCGACGTGCAGGCCGCAGGCGCCCAGGAGGGTGGCGTATTTATTCATCAGCCGGCTCTGGCCCACGGCGGCGCAGGCTTGGAGAACGCTGGTGGATTCCGGGCGTTTGGCGAATCCGAGGGGCTGCAATCCGGCGGCGACGGCTCCGCTGCTGACCACGATGACCTCATGGCCCTGCTGGCGCAGAATGGCGATGGCCTGGCAAAGGTTCGCGAATTGACTTTCATCCAGCGCCGCCGTGCCGGGGCGCGTCAGGATGCCGGAACCGAATTTGATGACCAATCGTCTGGGGGAAATACTCATTTTGAAGGGAAGCGGAAAATGGGTTGCGAAATGCTCCGTGTAAAGACAGATTGCGGGCACGCGAGACAAGGTTCCGTCGTCTAATGGATAAGGCTCTGGTTTCCGGAACCAGCGATCTAGGTTCGATTCCTAGCGGGACCACCACTCTGCACCCGGCTGCGCCCCCGGCACCGGTTTTCCGCTTCGGATCCGACCAACCGCACCCCGCCCGATCCGCCATTTTCCGGGTCTGGTTTGCCATGGTCGGCGGACGGCCGAAAAAATGAGCGTATTTTAAAAGCCGCACCTTTTTGTTAAGCCCGTGCTTTGGCCTCTCACGGCGGGATGCCAGGTGGGATTGGGAAAAAGTCCCAGCCATCAGGAAAATTCATACCGGAGACCCGGGATTATGAAATAGATTTTAAAATTATGAAAATTCGATGATTATGGCGAAAATGTTGCATACTGATACATGTGAACACCTTGCCATATCCACAAGTGCGACGCATAATCGTCACGCTTGGCAGACTTTTTGCCTTAATACGCTTTTTGCGGGCTGCAGGCGGTCACCCCTTTTCACCCACCGCCGGCATCCTGACAATAGATCAACCCCTTCTGTTATGCGCACTATCTTTTTCTCCAATGCCCGGCGGCTGCTCGCCATGGCGGGACTGCTGGCCGTCTCGGCGATTTCCGCCCAGGCGCAAATCGTCTGGGATTTCGCCACGGAATTCCCCACCTCCGGCACCCCCGCGAATCTGACGGTCAGCGCGGTCAGTCAGGGAAATAACAATGTTTCCGGGATCGAGCCGCAGCTGATCACCGCGGCTTCCCCTTCCTCCGGATATGCCGGATTCACGGCTGGAAACAATGCCGGCATCGCCGCCCGCACCGGTGCATTGGATACCGGGCTGAGCGCGTTTTTCGAGTTCACTCTCACGCCGGATTCCGGATTCAAGGTGGATCTCAACAGCGTGATTTTCGGCACCCGCAGCACCAGCACCGGCCCCACGCAATACTCCGTGCGCACCAGCGCCGACGGATTCGCGGCTGACCTGGCCACCAACGCGCTCCTGGCGAATTCCACGTGGGTTTTGAAAAGCTCCGCAGGCCTCACGGTCTCCTCCCTGACGCCTCTGGTCGTCCGGATTTACGGCCATTCCGGCACCGGGAGCGCCACGGCCGGGCAGACGAATTTCCGCATCGATGACCTTGCGGTCGGCGTGAATGTCACCCCGGCCTCCGGCACGCCTCCCACGGTCACCTCCTTCAGTCCTGACAACGGCCCGGACGGCACGGTGGTCACCATCAACGGCACCGGATTCGGCGCGTCGCCCTCCGTGACCTTCAATGGAAAACCCGCCCCCGGCGCGACGGTGAACGGCGCGGGCACCACCATCACCGTGGCCGCGCCCGGCGGCGCCTCCACCGGACCGCTCACCATCATCACCGGCACGGGATCCGTCAGCACCGCCACTTCCTACACGTATCCCGCTCCCTACATCCTGACTCTTTTCACGGAGCAAAGCAGCATGGCGGAAAATGGCGTCCTGACAAACAACACGGTCACGCGTCCCTTTGACGCGCCCCTCGGCAGCCCGCTCACCGTCACCCTGACCAGTTCCAACACCGCCCGCGCCACCGTCCCCGCCACCGTCACCATCGCCGCCGGGGAATTGACCGCTGTTTTCCCCATCACCGGCGTGGTCAATGGCACCTACACCCTCCCCGCCACCGTCACCATTTCCGCCACCGCCCCCACCTACGCCCCCACGTCCGCGACGATTACCGTGACGGACAACGACCCCCTGCCGCCCGCCCCGCCGCCCACCGTGGTGGTGAATAAATTCTTCAACTCCGGCACCACGGCGGACATTTTCGAACTCCTCGTCATCGGGAACGGCACCGCCGGCACCACCCAGAGCATGTCAGGCATGATCCTGAAGGACTTCAGCGGCAGCATGGGCGGGGATGGCGGAGCGAAATACACCATCAATGACGTTCCCCCCTTCCAAAATGTCAAAGTCGGCACCCTCATCGTCGTCAACGCGCTGGGCACCTCCTCGGACATTACCTATGATGATGCCGATGACTTCACGCTGCGCGTCTCCTTGGCGGATACCACCCTTTTCACTAAAAATGGGACTGGCACCTTCGACATATCCGCTGCGGACATGGTCATGGTCAAAGCCACCGGCAGCGATCCCGCCGGCGTCGTCGGCGCCATCCACGTCCTGGCCTCCGGCACTGCGGGGACCCAGTTCACCAACACCACCGGCGCCAAACTCATCGCCAGCTCGAACACCAGCACCAATCTTGTTGCCTACGCCCTCAACAGCACCTCCACCCTGGCTGACTTTGAGGGAACCGGAGCCACGGGCGGCGCCGCGCAAAGCACCGTCGGCGCCTTCGGGGTGGCCAACAACGCCACCAATAACATCTACATCCGCCAACTCCGCGGCTTGGTGAATATGGACGGCACCGGCGTGGTCTCCACGGCCAATGCCACCCCCGCCAGCCCCTTCTCGGGACTCAATATTTTCCCGCGCGCCTCCACCGGACAAAGCGCCGCCATCACCGTGGTCGCCAATGCCGCTCCCGGTTCCATCGCTTCCGTCCGCGTCTCGGTGCCAACCGGTTTCGGCACGCCGGTGGCAGGCAATGTGGTGGTCACCGGACCTGGAGCCGGCACTCCCGTCGTGGCCGTTTCCGGTCAGGATGTCACGGTTTCCGGCACTGCCATCACCACCGCCAACGCCGCCACCATCACCATCGGCGGACTCGCCACACCGGATCCCACCGCCCTCACGGATGATGGGAACTACCTCTTCCCCGTCCTGACCGCAGGCTCGGGCGGCACCCTCACCGCCACCGCCGCCGGCGCCACCGTCCGGGTGGTCATCCCCATCGCCAATGTCCGCGATTCCTCCGAAACCGGAGTGCCGCTCGATTTTGGAAAAACCGTCGCGGTCGAAGGCGTCGTCACTGTCGCCAATTTCAACACCGCCGAGCTCAGCGGCTACCTCCAGCAGGACGGCTTTGGCGTCAATATCTTCAACTTCGACGAATCCTTCGTCCTGACAAAAGGAAATCGTTATGTCATTCTTGGAAACGTCATCACCTTCCGCGGCCTGACGGAAATCAATCCGGAAACCGCCGCCTCCATCATCGACCTCGGACCCGCCGCCGCCCAGCCGGTTCCCCTCGTCACCACCATCCCCGCCTTGCTGGCGAACCCTGAAATCTATGAAGGCCGGCTCATCACCCTCCAAGGCGTCAGCCGCTCGCCGGAGGATTTCGATGGCTGGGCCGGCGCGGCGCTCGTGACCGTCGTGGATGCCCTCTCCAACACCCTGGACCTGCGGTTTTCCACCACCTTCCCGACGGCCATGCCGGAACCCGCCTATCCCGTCGCCATCACCGGCATTTTCACGCAGTTCGCGCCCACCACCGCCGCCCCATTCGTGGGAGGCTATGCCCTCACTCCGCGGGATGAAAATGACTTCGTGACCGCGCCGCCCCCCACCTATGCGGACTGGGCGGCGCGTTATCCCGGCATCGGCGGACCTGACAATGATGCGGATTCCGACGGTCAATCCAACCTCCTGGAATACGCCCTGGGAACCATCCCCAACGACCGCGCCTCCGTCCAATATCCCCCCATGACCACCGCCTTTGGCGAGCCCGCCTTTGTGGTCAATAAAGGACCGGAAGCCGCCCTGGATCCCCAGATTGTCTATGTCGTCGAAGGCTCCTCGGATCTCGTTAATTGGGTGAATATCACCACCCCCAACAGCCTGTTGGAGGACGCCAGCCAGACTCCGGGCACCATCACCTATCTGTATCTTGGCGAGTCCCCGCGCTGGTATTTCCGCCTGAAAATCATGCCCCCCGCCGCTCCCTGAACCGGTTGCGATCCGACGCCTAAAAATCAGCCCGCGCCTTGCCGGACCTTGTATTCCGGCAAGGCGTCGGCATGTTGGGGTCTCATGAAATCCCTCATCGCCCTCCTCACCGCGCTCCTCGGCGCAGGGGCTCCCCTCGCGGCGCAATCCCACGCCGCCCCGCGGCCCACGCCCACTTTGCCTGGCAAATGGAAATTGATCCCGGAGTTCTCGGACGAGTTCCATCTCCCCGCCCTGGATCAGGTCAAATGGCAACCCGGCAATCCCGAATGGCCCGGCCGTCCACCCGGACTCTATCAGGAAAAAAATGTTGTTATCGAGGACGGAAAGCTCCACCTCCATCTCAAAGCCGAAACCCTCGTCAACGCTCCGGAAGGCTACAAAGACTACTCCTGCGCCGTCATCCGCAGCCGCAGCCGCATCCGTTATGGCTACTTTGAAATCCGCGCCCAGGCCGCGGATTCGGTCGGCACCTCGGCCTTCTGGTTCTATCATAACGAACCCACCCGCTGGGTGGAAATCGACGTCTTCGAACTCGCCCCCCGCCATTCGAAATTCGGCCGCACCCTGTTCACCAACGCCCCTGTCATCCGCTTTCCGGGACAGTCCGGCGAGCTCACCAACAAAGGCGAATTCCCCCTCCGCGAGGACCCCTCCGCCGCCTTCCACACGTGGGGACTGCTTTGGGATGCCGACCTCATCACATGGTATCTCGATGGAAAACCCCTGCGCAGCCTGGCGAACACCCACTGGAAAAATCCCCTCCGCCTCATCCTCGACACCGAAACCCACCCCGACTGGATGGGGCTGCCGGACCCCGCGAAACTTCCCGCCGTTTTCATCGTCGATTATGTCAGAACGTGGCAGAATGATCCCTCCTGATTTGCGTAGTCGGATTCCCAATTGATCCCCGGCCCCCTTTGCCGTAGAGGACCCATCCGCCGAATCCTTCCCCCCTCCCACCCCGTGAAATCCCTGCGCCCCGCCCAGGCACTCATCCTAGCCATCGGCCTCGGCCTGTGCGTGGAAAGTCCGGCCCAGGAAAGCGGATCCGGCGGCGGCCTCCCCTCCCTGGACCCCGCGCCGCTCGCCAGCCGAGCCATCGCCGCCATGCGCGCCCAGCAATGGAAAGCGGCCCGCACCTCCTGGGAAGGCGTCCTCAAGCTCGAGCCGGAAAACGCCGCCGCCCTATCCAATCTCGGCAAAGTCCAATATCAACTCGGCGAATTCGAAAACGCCCGCGAATCCCTCGAAAAAGCCACCAGGCTGAAACCGGAACTCGTGGACTCCTGGCTCACCCTGGGACAAGTCTATCTGGAGCTGAAAGCCCCCATGATGGCCGTCTCCGCCACCACCCGCGGCGTCGCCGAAAACCCCGCCGACGCCCGCTCCCATAACACCCTCGCCATCGTCCTCAAACGCATCGGCTGGACCAACGGCACCGAGGCCGAACTCCAAAAAGCCCTCGACCTGAATCCCGAATACGCCGAAGCGCATTTCAATCTCGCCGTCCTTTATCTGGAGCGCAAACCGCCCTCCCTCGAAATGGCCGGCCGCCATTACCGCAAAGCCCGGGCCCTCGGCGCCGAACCGGATCCCCTCGTCGAAAAACAAATCCGCGGCGAATCCAATATCGAGGAAGCCGCCCCCGGCGAAACCTCCGACGACGAAACCATGGAGGAAGCCGGCGAAACGTCGGAAACCAAGCCCGCCGTTCCACCGAAAAAATCTGTCAGGAAGCCCACCCAACCCCCCCGGAAATCTTCTCCCCCATGAAGCGCCGCACGCTCCTCCAAAAAGCCGCCATCCTCCTCCCGCCGACCCTTTTCATCCCAAAGGCCAGCGCCCAATACGGTAACCTCCCCAAGCCTCCTCCCACCGGAGCCAAGGCCTGCATCGTCGTGGATGCCGTGGGCGGTCAGATCCTCTTTGAAAAAAATGCGGACGAGCGCCGCGCCGTCGCCAGCACCCAGAAACTGGTCAGCGCCATCGTCTGCGTCGAAAGCACGCCGCTCACTAAAATCGCGGTCGTCTCCCCCTATGACGCCGCCGCGGAGCCTCACAAAATGTATCTCAAAGCCGGCGAACGCTACCCCCTGCAAACCTTGTTGCAGGCCATGCTCATCGAAAGCTGCAACGACGCCGCCCGCTGCGTCGCCCAGACCTGCGCCGGCAGCGAAAGCGCCTTCGCTGTCTGGATGACCCGCCGCGCCCAGCAGCTCGGCATGCGCGGCTCGCAGTTCAAAAACGCCAGCGGCCTCCCCGCCGAAGGCCAGTTCTCCAGCGCCCGCGACATGTCCCGCATCGCCCGCGCCGCCCTTTATAACAGCACCATCCGCGGCATCGTCGGCCGGCACGAACTCAATATTTCCCGACCCGACGGACGCGTCAAAAAACTCACCACCACCAACCACCTCCTCCGGCCCAACTCCCCGTTTTTCCTGCCACACTGCATCGGCATGAAAACCGGCTTCACCAACCTCGCCGGCAAATGCCTCATCTCCGCCGCCAACTACCGCGGCCGCACCGTCATCTGCGTCATGCTGGGCAGCTCCTCCAAATTCATCTGGCGCGAATCCGGCGCCCTCCTGAACTGGGGCCTCGGCCTGCGCTGACCCCGCCCCCGGGCGCGGGAAACTTCCATTTTCCATGAAGCCCGACCCGGAATCCTGACAAAAGTCCCGGGCGCGGTTCCCGGCGGACTTTTTGTCAGGAAGCATCCCGCGTCCCCCCCATCCAGTCCGCCGCTCCAATCCGCCGCCCGTCCCGTCCCGCCCGCCGCCATGCGCTCCTTCGAAGACGACCTCGCCCCGCTCCGCGCCGCGGACCTCCATCGCTCGCTCCGCCGCATCCACTCTCCACAGTCCACCGTCCTCACCGTCGGCGACCGCGAGTTCCTCAACTTTTCCTCCAACGACTACCTCGGCCTCGCCTCCGCCGAACCCGTCCGCGCCGCCTACAAGCAAGGCATCGATCTCCACGGAGCCGGCAGCGGCGCCTCCCGCCTCGTTTGCGGCACCCTGGATCCTCACATGAATTTGGAGGCCGCCCTCGCCGCCTTCAAAAAGACCGAGGCCGCCCTCACCTTTTCCTCCGGCTACACCACCGCCATGGGCACCATCCCCGCTCTTTGCGGTCCGGGCGACTTTGTTATCCTCGACAAACTCAGTCACGCCAGCCTCATCGACGCCGCCAAACTCAGCGGAGCGACCCTCCGGGTTTTTCCGCATAACAACATGGAGAAGCTGGAACACCTTCTCCAGTGGGCCCGCGCGAAAAGCACCGCCGCCAGCCGCGTGCTGGTGGTCACTGAAAGCGTGTTCAGCATGGACGGCGACTGGGCGGATCTCTGGGAAATTGTCAGGTTGAAAGAGGCCCATGGCGCCTTGTTATTGTTGGACGAGGCCCACGCCTTCGGCATCATGGGCCCCCAGGGCCGGGGCCTCGCCTCCAAGCTGGGTCTGGCCGGGAAAATTGATATACAAATGGGCACCTTCAGCAAAGCCGCCGGCCTTTCCGGGGGTTATCTCTGTGGCAGCCGCGCCTTGGTGGACCTCCTCATCAACCGCGCCCGCAGCTTCATCTACAGCACCGCCCCGTCCCCCGCGCTCGCCCACGCCGCCGCCGAAGTCATCCTCCACTGGCTCCCCTCCGCCTACGGCGAGGACCGCCGCAACCGTTTGTGGCGGAATCTCGATCTCCTCCATCAAAAATCCGGCGGCCTCATTCCCGAGCCCGCCAGCGCCATCGTTCCCATCATCATCGGCGCGGAGGCCGAAGCCATGAAACTCTCCGCCGCCCTCCTGGAAGCCGGCTTCCTCATCCCCGCCATCCGCTTCCCCACCGTCGCCAAAGGCCGCGCCCGCCTCCGCCTCACCCTCTCCGCCACCCACAGCGAAGCCCAGATCGATTCATTGTTGGAAACCCTCCTGCCGTTTCTGGAAAAATATGAATAGGAAAATCGCCATCCTGGCTGCGTAAGGACTGATGGCCCCGGTGAAACGCTAGTCTAACTGCGGCAAGCAGTCAGCACCCCGTAGCAAGGACCGTCCCGGCCTTGTTTTCAGCTACCCTGGCTTTCCGTGCATTAACAAGTTAAGAATGGGCGGTTGTTCGGAGAGATGCCGCGATGATACCATTTGAGTAATGATGCACCAAGTGCCCGGCCCCGGAGGGGTAAAATCTTTATAGCCATCGTGAGCCGTAAAGTTCGAGCTCCATAGGAGCGACATCCGCCTTCATCGGCGGGGAATATGCCGCTCCTCCGGAGCTTGATCATTTTGCCCATGTGCGTGACTATAAAGATTTCGGCCCTCCGGGCCTAACGATCAAGAAGCAGGGCGGCTCCACGATATTTTATACCAATTCCAGTATATTTTGGACGCTCTTTTCCGGCGTCGCTACGCGGCGCAAGGCTTCGTTCTGCCGGTCCGTGGGATAAATCCCACGACTATGTTCCGTGACCGCCAAGCGGTCAGTTGCTTTCGTGGGCAAAGGCAGCCCCCCTGGCTGACGGATTGTTGGGTGACGGCTTTGCCCAAATCCCTGTTTCTTTGTGGAATTGGTATTAAACGGCTATGGACGGCGGTTCGGCACAGCGGCACCGCAAGGTTGAGTTAGTGAATTTCACCCGGGCTCCAAGGGTGGCGGCTGGTCGACGATGCCCACGCGACAAAAGAAAAAAGCAGCGCCGGGATCCGGCGCTGCTTTTTTTGGAATGGCTAGTGATTTTGTGCGGCGCCCGCGCCCGCGTCGGGCCGGGCGGTTAGTCGTCCTCGCCGGCTTCGGCGACGACTCGCATGAATTGGCGGGGGTGGAGGGCTTTGTCCAGGCGGCTGCGGTTTTTGGTGGTTTCGCTGTCGTCGTCTTCATGGCAGCTAACTTCCTCTATGTAGTCGTCACCGCTGAGCCAGGGTCCGTTGGGGCTGGTGGAGACTTCCACGCGATATTTGACGCCGCCGTGGTGTTTCGGGCGCTTCCAGGTTAGGGAAAGACCGTAGGATTCGAACTCGGCTTGGAGGTCGTCGTTGGAGTCGGCCTTTTTGGGGTCATGGCCGAAGGCGTATTCGGCGAAGTTGCTTTGACCATCGTGGTCGTTGTCCTCCTCCGGACCGGCGATGGCGGGATTGCCGGCTTCTCCGCCGAATTCCTCATCCGTCCATGTGCCCAGGTCGTGGGCGGTGCGGAACGTGATATCGCCGCCGAGGGTGGTGCCTTTGGAGTTCACCGCGGTGCCCTGAATGTGATAGAGGGTGTTGGGCGTCAGACCTGTCAGGGTGACGGTGCGGAGGGTCGGGTTCATCCCGGTGACGTCATTGCCTGGAACCGGAAGGGTCTGGGTGTAGTTGATGCCGGTGCCGCTGGAGAAGCTGACGGTGGTGCTTTTGGTGCAGGCGTTGACCTTGGCCAGGAGGACGGCGCTGGTGGCTTTCACCGTGGTGGGGGCCAGCGTCACGATGGAGGGCGGTGGCAGGCGGTCGGGCGTCAGGAGGAACGTGCGGGTGTTGCGTTCCGCCGAGCCTTCCGGATGACCGGTGGCGATGATGTAACCGGCGTCATTTACCGCGAGGGCATTGTCAAAAACAAAGCCGCCGTCCTGATAGAGATCGTTCAGGTCCTCCGCGATCCAATCGCCGCCGTCCTTCCACCAGCGGGTGGCGGAGGTGTTATCCGGCGAGGCGGCTTGGAAGGAATGGCCGACGATGATGCCGTGGTCGTTGGCGTCCGTGATGCGGGCGGAGTCCGGGGAGTTAGTGTCAGGAAGACCGATGGAAACCGGGGTGAGGCCGCCGTTCACGATGGCGAAGGGCAGGGTGGTGGCTCCTTCAAAGGTGCCGGCGACCAGGCCGTGGTTGGTGATGAGGCGGGGATCCAGCCGGGGGAATCCGACCGTGTTGAATTCCTGCATGGTGCCGTCCGGCAGGCGTTTGAAAGCATGGAAACCGGCGCTGTTTTCCCAAGTGCCGACGATGGCTTCGAGGTCGTTGATGCTGGAGGCCATGGCGCGGTCCGCTGCCGGGGTGAGGTCGGTTTTCGTCCCGGTGGCCGGGTCGAAGACGAAGGCGTGTTCCTGGTAGGAGGAGGCATCCGCGCCGGTTCCTGTCAGGGTGGAATAACCGATAGGGCGTCCGGTGAAAGCCACGTCGGTGAGGGGGCTGTTTTCAAAAAATCCGCTGGCAGGCGGCGCTGCGTTTCCGGGAGCGGCGGTCCATTCGTATTGTCCGAAGGCGGGGACGGAAGTCACAGCTCCGTTGCTGACGAGGGCTCCGGTGTTTTGAATGACGCCGTCATTCACTTCCATATAACCGGCAATGGCTCCCGCGCCGCTTTGGGCGATGGCGACAAAGTTGTCAGGAGTGCCAGCCGCCGGGACCGGGACATAGCGGTCAAACCATGGGAGCGCGGCGAGCTGGGCCGGTGTTAGGGATGTGATGTCCGTGAGGGTGTATTCGTCCGCGGCTTTGGGCGTAGTGGCAGTGGAATTGACGCGGAAATTGGCGGACAGGCTGCGGTTGGCGGAGGCGGTGAAGGTGTAGTTCACGGCGCTGCTGACAACATTTCCGGCTTCCGTCCAGTTCAGGAAGGAGTAACCGGCGGAGGGGATGGCGTGCAGGGTGACGCTGGTTCCGGCGGCCTGCGGGCCGGTGCCGGTGGCCGTGCCTCCGGCGGCGGGCAGGGCGGTGGCCGCGATGGTGAATGTGTCAGCCGCGATGAAGTTGGCGGTGACGGAAAGGCTGGCGGTGGCGGAGAAAGTCCAGGTGGCGGTGTTGCTGACCGGCACATTTCCTTCCGTCCAGTTCACAAAGGCATAACCGTTATTCGGAACCGCGGTAAGCGTGACATTGCTGCCGGCATCCACCGAGCCTCCGCCGGTGACGGTGCCGCCGGCTGGTGGCGAGGCGGCGGTGGTGACGAGGTAGGTGACGCCGTCGGGAGCGAAGTTGGCGGTCAGGGAATGGTTGATGTCCATGACGAAGGTGTGCTCCGGCGTGGTGGCGACGACTTTGCCGTGATCCGTCCAGCTGACAAAATGGAACCCGTCCTGCGGGATGGCGGTGACGGTGGCTTCCGTGTCAGGATCATAGCTGCCATCGCCGGCGGTGGTGCCGCCTTCCAGGGGGGCGCTCACGGTATCGACCAGCAGGCCAGGAGGCAGCGCTTCGCCGGCGGGGGCGATGCGGAGAGTGTAGCTGCGGGAGACGTCCGGGCCCATGCCATCGGTGGCGGTGATTTTGAAAAGATAGTCGCCGGCGGTCTCCGGGGTTCCTGACAAGATTCCGGTGAAGTCATCGAAGCTCATACCGGCTGGCAGACCGCCCTCCAGAATACAGGAAAACGGGAGCGCTCCGCCGACCACCACGGTGCGGTCGGTGTAGGCTGTGCCGGCTTCTCCTTCGTTCACGTGCTCGATGAGGGAAACGGCGGCATCCACATCCACGGCGGCCATTTGCGAGCCGGTGAATTCGCCCACGATCTCGATGGTGGACATGTCGGTTTCCACGCCGTTGATGATGGCGGTGCCGGAGCCGTGGAGATCGTCAGGACCCACGCTGTCGCAGACCGCCTCACCGCTTTCGGGATCGAGCGGGCCGATGTATTTGAAGAACTCGTAGCGGCGGGTGACCACTTCATCGCCTTGGTCCAGGTCCTCGGCGGCGGCTTGTTTTTTGCCTTTCGCGCCGCCTTCTGGTTGGTTGAATTCCGTCTGCATCAACTCCCATTCCGTCTCGACTTCATCCGCCTCGCCGTTTCTCCAGTTCGCATCGTCAGGGTCGGCGGGGTCGTCTGAAACGAGGTCGCGGAGTTTGACTTTTTTATTGTTATGGGAGGTGGTGCGGATTTCCTTCACCCAGACTGGAATGCCGAATTCCAGCGCGTGGATTTCCGGGGCTTCCGGTGGGCGGATTTCCGCCTGCACCTGACCGCCCGCCGCGCCGCCCGGGACTGGTGGGTAATAAACAAAAGTGGGGGTGGCCACCTGCACGGCGCCGCCGTCCACCAGCACGCCGGAGCCATTGTCGATCAGCCAGCGATAACGGATCGCGGTAGGCTGGGCGCTGTAGCCGGCCCCGAAGTGTTCCCCGCCAAAATTGACGGAGGGATTCGTGAATGAATGGCCATCCGTGGGGGCGAGGGGGCCTGCGGGAATGGCGGTGTGGGCGGCCCAGGAACCGTCCGCTTTTTTAGCGCTTTGCCAGCGGATGATGCACTTCGGGTGGCCGGCGATGGAATCGTCCTGGGTGATCTTCGGGACGCCGTAGTGATTGTAATCGTAAGTGTAAGTGATGTCCGAACTGTGGCAGTCCTCGAGTTCGATTTCGAAGCCGTGACACTCGTGGCCGGTGTCGTTGACGGTGTCGAAGTTATTGATGCTGCCGTAGGCGATGCTGGCTACGGCGGGGTTGGCGCAGAAGGGGAGCGCGGCAAAGGCTAGGGTGGCTGCCAGGCGGGGGCAGTTCCGGGAGGAGGCATTCATGGCGGTGGCGCTGGGGTTTCCGTGACCGGCCCGCAGTGGGGGCCGGTCACGGTGCAGTCATCCGTCATGGGAAGGCTTGGCGCCAATCTTTCACCGTAACCAACTGGTAGGAATTGGTTTTTTGGGGAATAGGGTTCTGGTTGTTAGGGTTGTTCCGGTTTTTTGATAGGAGTGGGTTGGGGGATTTTGAGTTGATATAACCGGGCCGGGAGGCCCGGGCTCCTTTCCTTGCTTCTTTCTTTGTTCCTTTTTTGGTCAGGGAGTGGGTTTTTCCTCTTCGGCGGTGATGCGGGTGATGACGGATTTGTCGGCTTTGAGGTATTGTTTGGCCAGGGCGTTGAGATCTGTCAGGGTGGCGCCGGTGAAGTCCTCGATCATGGAGCGGGCCCAGTCGAGGCGTTGGGGTTGTGACTGGCTGGGGGCGACCACCGTGGAGAGCCAGTAGGCGTTGTTGCGGCGTTGTTCCTCAAGCGCGGTCAGGAGGGGCTTGCGGGCGCGGTCGAGTTCGTCAGCGGTGGCGCCGCCTTCGGCGAGCTTGGCGGCGAGGTCGCGGACGATGGGGCCGAGTTTGTCAGCGTGTTTCGGTTCCGTGATCATCATGGCGAAAGTCTGCCCGTAGTCAGGGAAGGTATCGCTCATCATGCTGGCGACCTGCGGGCTGTAGGACTCGCCGAGTTCCTCACGGATTTTCAGGCGCACGCGGTCGTCGAGGATTTCTGAAAGCAGCGTCATATGACGGGACTGGCGGATGTTATTCATGCGGTCCGTGGTGGGCCAATAGACACCGATGATGGACTTGGGGATCTTGCTGGTGAAGGGGAAGGCCTTGTCGCGTTCGTTGGTGGGGAAGGCGATTTTCCGGGCTTCCGGGACATCCTGACGGGCGGTTTCGCGGGCGGGCAGGGCGCCGACGGTGGCGGCCATGGCGGTGATGACCTCCTGGGGATCGAGGTCGCCGACGACGCCGATTTCCAAATAACCTTTGGTCAGGACGGGGGAGAGCCAGGCCTTGACCTCGTCCATGGTGCGTGAGGCCAGGACTTCCTGGGGAGGCAGGACAAAGCGATAGTCATTGCCGTGGGTGAAGGCGTTCACCTTTGATTGCATGATGCCTTCCGCCGTGTGGTTCAGCTGCTGATACATGGCCGGGAGGCTTTCGCGGAACTGGCCGATGCCGTCCTCGCGCCAGCCGGGGGCGCTCAGTTGGGCGGCCAGGAGCTGGCATTCCAGGAGGAGGTCCTTGCGGGTGGTGCGGCCGGCGATGATGAAGTTTTCCTCACCGACGATGAACTGCGTGCCGACCGTGCGTCCGGCGAGGAGGCGTTGGAGGTCGTCCACGCTGTGTTTTTCAAAACCACCCAGATCCAGAACCGAGGCGGCGAAAACGTCCAGGCCGGGCTTGTCCTTCGGAAGTGTCAGGCGACCACTTCCCAACAAGGCGGAAATGGTGATAGTATCTTTTTTGAAATCGGTGGGTTTGATATTCAAACGCACCCCGTTGGCGAACGTGACCTGGGTGATTTTGAGGTCCTCCACGGTTTTCTGCGCCGTGACTTTCCCGCTGTCGCCGAAGTCCGTATAGGCAAAGGCATCGTTGGCGAGTTGGACGGGCGCGGTGACTTCCTGGGAGCGGCTGGTGCGGAATGCGTTCAGGATCGAGTCCGGGGCATTGTCCAGGGTGAGGTTGCCGGCGACAAAGATGCGCAGGTTGTCCGTGCCCCAGTCACGGACGAAGGCCTCGTGGGATTCCTTCACGGAAATGGAGGCGATGTCCGTCTTCACGCGGGCGAGGTCATCGGTCGGGTGGGTGAAGACCTCGTCGTTGGCGATGCGTTTGACGAGGGAGTCCGCGAGTTCGCGGCTCTTGCGGGTGCCGGCTCCGAGGGACGCGTTTTCGTAGGCGGTGAGGGTATTGGCCTTGGCTTCCGTGAGTTCCGCTTCCGTGAATCCGTGGAGGACGGCGCGGCGGATTTCCTGTTCGCCGGCGGCGAGGGCCTTGTCCCAGTTTTCAGGCTTCGCGTTCAGCTGGAGCGTGGCGCTTTCCAAATAACGCATCCAGTCGTCCGCGCTGAATCCCGCGCTGATGAAGGGGTTGCCGGGTTTTTTCGCCAGGATTTCAAGGCGGCGGTTCACGATGACATCGGCCAGGGCGCGGACGAGATCCTGGTGACGGGTGACGGCGGTGTCCGGGCGCTGGCGGGAGGGTTTTGAGGACTCGATGTTGATGGTGACGGCTCCGGCTTCTTTTTCGGGCAGGAGGCGGGCTTCGAGGCCTTTTGAAGGAGTTACGGGCCCAAGGTCGGGGTCGGCGGCGGGTTTGGCGGGCGCTTTAAGGTTCGAAAACTGCGCGGTGATCGTCTTCACGACGAGTGCGGGATCGATGTCCCCGACGACCACGACGGCCATGCGCTCGGGGGTATACCATTTTTTGTAGTAGTCTGAAAAGCGTTGGCGCGGAGCGGATTGGATGATTTTGTCCTGACCGATGGGCAGGCGGCGGGGGATGAGGGAATCCGGGAGGGAGAACTTGAAGCCCTCGATCATCATGCGGTAGTCCACGTCGTCGCGGGCGAGTTTTTCGCTCATGATCACGCCGCGTTCTTTTTCCAACTCCTTGTCGGCGAGGAACATATTGCCAGCGACGTCCGCGAAGAAAAGAAGCCCTTTGTCCAGCATCGCCTCGGAGGGCTCGGGCAGTTCCAGTTTATAAACGGTTTCCTTGAAAGACGTGTGGGCGTTGGTGTCGGCGCCGAAGGCCATGCCCAGGCGTTGGAAAAACTCCACCATTTCGTCTGCGGGGAAGTGGGTGGTGCCGTTGAAGGCCATGTGTTCCAGGAAGTGGGCAAGTCCTTGCTGGTCATCCTCTTCCATCAGAGAACCGGTATCGATGTAGAATCGGGCGCTGACTTTTTTCGGGGGTTCGGAGTGGGGCAGGACGGCATAGCGGACGCCATTCGGGAGGCGGCCGAAGATGGTTTTGGAATCCGGCTTCAGATCGCTGCGGTCCTGAGCCCAATGTGCCGGTTTATCAACGACTTGCAGGCTGTCCGCTTTTTCCTGGGCTTGGAGGGCGGGAGCGAGCCCCGCGAGAGTGGCGCAGCCTGTGAGCAGCATCACGGGAATGGATTTCAGGAAAGGAAAGGGGCGAAGGGAATGGATGATTTTCATGGGAAAGGGACTGCGCGGTTTTCGAAAGGGTAAGATGCGGAGGGGAAATCGGAAAGCCGGAAAGGTGGCGCGGTGCAGCCATTGGGGAGGAGGCTGGGTGGCGGCCATTTGCCGGGAAATGGAATTTGAAATGGAGCGGGCGCCTTCGGCGACGGTTTGGAGCGGTTCCGGGGTCTGATTTCGCTTGGAAATCGGAGGGAGGAACGGTTGGCGCGGATGGGAATCCCGCTTTCGCTGGCCGGGAACCCTTTCCAATACTGATCCGTCTATGGACTCCGAATCTTCGCCCCCCCCTCCGCAACGGGACCGTTGGTGGTCGCGGCGTGGGCGGGCGGACGGGAGTCAAGCCGGGAAGAGCGCCAATGGCGGGGAAGGCAGTATGCGAAATTCGTTCAATGTGTTCGGGATCAGCGGCTTGTGGCGACTGGCCGGCCGATTGGGGTGGGCGGCCAGAGCGGTTTTTTTGATGGGTTGCGTGTGGACGCTCGCGGGAATGGCGGGTTGGTCGCGGGCGAGGGGATGGTGGGGTGGAAGCGTTGAGGGTGAAGGACTTGGGGGCGGACTTGGAGGTTGGGACGGCCTGTGGAGCTTTATTTTGGTGGGGATGTTGTGGTCACTGGGCGTGGCCGTGGCTGCGGTCTTGCCGATGTGGGGGTATGCGATCGCCGGAGTGTGGTTGGGGTGGTATGGCATGAATTTGATGGGGGCTTGGACCGGGACGCCGATGGTGGTTTTGCCGGTGCTGTGGTGGCTCGTGGTGGGCTGGTGGGTTTGGCGGCGGGATCGGAAAAGAGGGTGGGATTCCGCGTGCCGGATGCGGCTTGCGGGGAGCGCTGATGGGGAGGGATCCGCTGCGGCATCGGGGGGGGCGGGCGGGAGCGCGGGAAGTGGATCCGCGGCGTGGGAGCGGGGTTTTTGGAATGTGGAGAAAGCGATTTTTGGTATCATGGTGGCTTGGTGCGGACTGTTGCTGGC
>JAQGPD010000458.1 GCA_028293305.1 Verrucomicrobiales bacterium
CTCATGAACGTGGCCAGATCCTCCCGGTTCATGGCGGCGATCTGGGATTGCAAAACTCCGACCACTGGATGAGTGGCGGTTGCAGCAGGAGTGGTGGTCGTGGTGGTGACCGTCGTGGTGCCGTTAGGGCCATCGGTGACCGTGACCACCTTTTTCTCCTCACAGGCGGTGAGAGCCATCAGGCAAAAGGCCAGGGGAGCGGAGAGGACGTGGGTAATTTTTTTCATAAGGTGCAGGATGCGTGAACCTTGTTGCAGGAATGCGCCCTTATCCGGCGGTCAAAATGCAACCCATTGAATATCAGGCGACTATCATTTTCCAGAAACGATGGCCCGGCGGCGGTTTCACCGCAGGATGCAATGGTCGATTGGCCGGCAGGCGCATTCCGCGTCGGGGGGGACGTGGAAACCCGGGCGACCCACGCGAGCCGGGCGGCGGGTTGGGCGGGATCTGTCCGATCTGTCCGATCTGTCGGATCCGGCGGATCTGTCTGATCTGGCCGGGTTGGGTTGGGGGGACGCCAATGCGGATGGGCTCCCGGACAGGATGTCCGGGCTCCTTTCCCTTTCCCAAACAGGATGACCGGGTTCTTTTGGTTAGGCCAGGAGGGGGCGGAGCATGTCCAGAATGCGGGGAATCTCCTCGAAGGGGTCCTCCTTTTTTTCATACTCCAGGGTGAACCAGCCTTGATAGTTGGCGTCGCGCAGGATTTTTATAACACGTTTCACATCGCTGGGTTCGGGCCCGGAACCGCCGAGACGGTTGACCTCCATTTTCAATTGCACGTTCACCGCGTAGGGGGCGATTTTTTCCAAATCGGCGTAGGGATCCGCGGTGTGGAAATTGCCGCTATCAAAATTGATGCCCGCCCATGGACTGTCCACGGCGGCCACCATTTTCAGCAGATTGGCGGGCTCCGCCACGATGCCGCCGTGGTTCTCCATTCCCAGAAAAATCCCCTGCCCCGCGGCGTGGGCGAGGCATTCGCGCCAGGCATCCTGACAATTCGCCACCGCCTCCTCCGTGCTGATATCCCTGGGCTGCGGCCCGGCGAAAACGCGGATGTGCGGCGCGCCCATGATGGCCGCGTGATCGATCCATTGTTTGGTGTAAGCGATCTCGGCCGTGAGTTTGTCGCCCTTGGGCAGCGCGAAGTTATTCCCCACCGCCGTGCCCGCCAACTGCACGCCGCGGAGGTAGGCATGACGTTTCAATTCCAACAAATAAGCCCGGTCCACCTCCGGCGGGAAAAAGTAACTGGTGACCTCCGCGCCCGGCACTCCGTGATCCGCACACCAATCCACGAAATCCGGAATGCCCCAGGGTTTCCGGCCCGCCCTGGGCTTCTGCTCCTTGCCGCGCGACCACTGGAAATAGTCCCGGAAACTGTAGGCGGCCACGCCCAGCTGCATGCGGCCGGAGCCGGCCCGTTGGATAGGCTGCATGCCCGGAGCGGGCAGAACGGAGATGCCGACGGCACCCAGGCTGGTGGTTAGAAATTGACGGCGTTTCATGAAGTTGCGCCCATTGAACGGCCCGGCATCACGGTTTTTAGCAATGATTCCGTCCCGGCCCGACACCGGCCCGACCTCCGACCGGCAAAAATCGCTTAAATTTTCGAAGGTTTAACACCTTGTTAACCCCTGCATAAATAGATTCATTCTTGCCGCTTTCCCGTCATTTTCCCACAACTGTCCGGGCAGGCCTTCCAATACCCCTCCAGAAGCATAATCCCCGCCAACCCCCAATCCCGTTCATGAAATTTCCCCCCTGTTTCACCACCCTGTTGCTGGCCTCCGCCCCCATGGCGGGCGCGGCCCTGACCAATTATTGGCCGCTGAATGAATCCTCCGGCACCACGGCCGTCAGCACCGTCCCCACCGGAATCGCAGCCACCTTGTTCCCGGGCGCCGACTGGATCACGGACGCCACCCGCGGCCAGGTGCTGGGTTTTGACGGCGTCGACGGCTACGCCACCGCGGGCACTTTGCCCGTGCTGGAGCTGAACACCAACTACACGTGGTCGTTCTGGGCCCGCTCCGCGATGACCGCGAATAACAATATCATGATCGGGAACCGCTTTCCCAACGAAGGCTGGGTGAAGTTCACCACCGCCGCCTTCGAGTTCCGCGATATCACCCCGACTTTCAATGAAACCATCGACTATCCGGACTTCGCGGTCGATGCCTGGGTCCACCACGCGGTGGTGAAAAACGGCCAGCTTTTCACCTACTATCGCAACGGTGTCGCCACCGGCAACACCTGGAACACCGGCGTTCTTCCCGCCAATACCCCGTTTTATTTCGGCGGGGACACCACCAATGAAAACTGGGGCGGTCGTCTGGACGATGTCGCCACCTGGGACAACGCCCTGCCCCCCACGGTCATCGCGGGTCTTTTCGGTGCCAAATACACCCCCGCCGCCGCGCCGCTGACGGACACGCCGCCCGCCCTGACGAATGTCCTGACAGATGATTTTTCCGGTGACCTGGTGAACTGGGATGTGACCACCCGGGGCTTGGAAAACACCGCCGACGGAGGCTATGATTTCCCCGCCACCGCCAATGGCGAAGTCGCCCTCGGCGGCACGACTAACAGTCAGTATTGGTATGGCCTCAGCCTGGAAACCCTGGCCGCATTCGACACCCGGGTCTATTCCGAGGTCAATGTGAAACGCACCTCGCTGACCGGCAGCGGCAGCGCCTACCGTTCCAGCATCTGGATTCTGGGCGATGCCGGACACTACCTCCACATTTCCCAAAACGTGGGCGAAGGCGGCTGGAGCTTCAATGCCCGCGACGACGGCGGATCCGGCACCCTCGGCGCCACCGGCGGCGGCACCAATCTGGATGGACTCGACGCCATCGACACGGACGCCGGCTCGCATCAACTCAAATTCCGCATCCTTCCCACCGGCATCAGCGGCGGGGTGAATATCGAGGTTTCCGTGGACGGCCTGCCCCAGGTCATCCGCGGCTTCACCAAC
>JAQGPD010000471.1 GCA_028293305.1 Verrucomicrobiales bacterium
GGAGGTGATCATCAGCGTCAGCAACAACTCCGCCTTCATGGTGCTGGATGTCGATGACGGTCTTGATTTGACGGGTTGGAACCATCTGGTGTTCAGCTTCAAAATCACGGATGAAAGCAATCCCGCCAACCTTCTGGGAGATGCCAAAGCGAAGCTGAACGGCGTGGTCACCACCAAATCCGGAGCGCTTTCCGACTTCGGGGACACGCTGGACCGCACCCTCAATTTCGGCAGTCATCCGCTGCCCAATGTGGATCTTTACCGTGGCCTGATTTTCAATCCGGCCATCTACTTCGGGGTGCCACCCTCCACTGGAAACGCCAGCATCAGTCTGGTCCGGACCGCCACGCTGCTGGAAATCACCTACGAAGGAGTGCTGCAAAGTTCGGCGACGCTGGGGGGCTGGGAGGATGTGCAGGGGGCAGTTTCCCCATGGCAGATTTCGCTCCCGACCTCGGGCGCGATGTTCTTCCGGGCACGGCCGGCTGACTGACACACAAAGGGGGGCGGTCAGCGGGCCCGACCGGCCGGGAAAGCGGATAGGGGTTTCCGCTTTCCCGGGATCCGGGGAGCAGCAGGTCGGGATTTTTACGGGGGCGGAAATGTTATGCCGCGGGGTCAGGGGGAGGTGACTTTCACCCGCAGGAAGGCATGCGGAGTGCCGGTCATGGGGGTGTCGACGCGCAGGGTAAGGCGTTCCGTTCCGTCAGGAAGCGCGACGCGGCCCACCACGGAAATGCCGGTGTCCGTCCAGGCATCGAGGTCGGTGGATTTTTGATGGATGAACGAAACATCCGTCAGGCCCCGCCGGCGGGTGTAGGTCATTTCCATCCATGGACCGCCCGCTTCCGTGGACATGCCGGCCAGAGGAGGGGGCGCGCCAAGGTCCAGTCCCAGGGCGAAGGTGGCCAGATGATTCCATCCATTTTTGTCAGGATCGGCGGTGGCATCGGTGTATCCGCGCGCGGTCATCCACTCGCTGAAGGCGGTTTCCTCCGTTCCGCCGGGGGTGCCGTTCGATGTTATGGAGGCACGCCAGTTGGTGGCGATTTCCTGTGGCTCGGAGGCATCGCCGAGCGGTTGGGGGCCTGTGTAAACCAGCGAAACCCCGCCCGAGTCCGCTTCCTCCGGCCATGGGCTGAAATCGAAATACGTGAAGTCGCGGACGGCCGCTCCGGCTCCGAAGCTGAGTTTGATCTGCTCGCCGCTGTTGCTGAGGTTCTGACCCGACTGCCATTCGCCGGCGATGGGAAGCCCCGCGCCATAACGGCTAGTGATGGCGGCGGCATTTCTGACCACCAATGTCCGGGCTCCGGGTTCCAGCAGTGTGCCCGCCGGGAAGTCGAAATCGACGCCCTTGGTGAACCGGAGATCTGTCAGGCTCATGGCCGTGGTGGACGAGAGGTTCCGTATTTCAATGAATTCAAAATCGGCCTCCTCATAACCCAGTGCAGCCTGGGCGGGGTCGGGACCGAGGGGTTTATACATGAATTCCGAGATCACCAGATTCCGCCGCAGCGTGTCCAGAATGTCAGGGCCGGAGGCGGTGAATTCGAGCGGCAGCGACCAATGGCTGAAGCGCCCCGTGGCGTCCACATAACGGACTCTGGCACGGTAGGTGCGGCCGGTGCGCAGGGCTCCGGCGGGCACGGCGATGGAACTGACGGCGGTGGTCAGGGTGCCGGATTCCCACACGGGCGTGACTTCATAAACCGGGTCGGATCCGGGAACGTAGGCCGGGGAGGAAGGGTCTGTTATCTCGCCGATTCTCCACTGCATTCCCGCAAAGCTCGCCGCGCCCTGCGGGTCCACGAAGCTGGTGGTGGTGAGATTCAAGCCATCCAGCGGATAGCCCGCGACGCCGGAATAGGAGATGATAGGACGGGAGGGGAGTTGCCCGCTGTCGCCGCTGTCCGCCAGGGTGTCGAGGTAGTTGTCACGGCCACCGGTGACGGAGGGATCGGCGCCGAACGGGTCCGTCCAGCCGGTGAAGGCGAAGTTTTTCATGTCCTGCGCCTTGAAAACCGGACCCTGCACATGATCGCCCACCGCGCCGCTGACGGGCCAGCGGGCGCGTTCGGCGGGCCAGATCTGGGAGATGGTGGCCAGACCGGTGTCGATGATCCGGTTCACCTGATCCTCCTGCCAGGTCAGGTCCCGGAATTCGCGGATCGTATTGCGATGCGCGATCTTGAAGGTCGGCCGGGCTTGGATCGTGCCCCATGTCGGGGAATCCGTGAATTGGTTGAAATTGTAGATCCCGTTGGCGACGGTGTCCTGTCCGGAGTTCCAGTTAGGGCCGAACGACGCATCCCAGTCATAGGGCATGGTCACGGCTTGGCCGAGGCCGTTGGTGCCGGGCGTGGGGCGGAAATAAAGGATGAGATTTTTCATCCGGTGGCGGCCCGTGGGTTCGGTGAAAATGTCGTAGTGGCGGATGGCCTCCTGCACGGCGTTGTAGCGATACCATTCGGGCATATCCACGTAGGTGTTCATGAACTCCTCGGTCGCCGCGCCGTGGATATTGTAGCGGAAATTGTCGAAATCCTCACCAAACTGCGGGGCGCCTTCCGCGCCGTAACGATCCAGCATCTCGCCGTTTTGCGTCCAGTCGCTGAGCTTGTAGACATTGCCTTTTTCCAGACCGCGGGCCTCAAGGAACCGTTTGTCCACAAATTCGATGGCTTGGAACAATCCATAAAAATCGCCCGTCGTGGCGGCCGGGGCTTCGGCGGCGCTGCGGATCACGCGCATGTGGAACCAGTGGGCGTCCGGGACCGGAACGTCATTGAGCGACCAGAGTTTGGCGCCGGTTTCGATCTCCAGCCCCCAACTCATATAACCTTTGTTGCCGAACATTTTATTCACCAGCATGGCGTCCCATTTCACCGGATAGGAACGGCCTTTCTCGTCCTTGGCGGCGAAGGCATAACCTTTGTGGAAATTGATCCGCAGGTGGCGTTTCCCGCTGCCCTGATAACGACTGTTGCCGCCGCGGAGGCGGGTATTGATGTGGTCGTAAACGATCCCGTCATACACGAGGGTGCATTCCCAGTTTTCCGTGCGGCGGGCGCGCAGGGCGTTCAGGGCGATGCTGTTGGCCATTTGCTCGCCGCTGTTGTAGGCCATCAGGGTGAGGCGGTCCGTCTCCCGCATGAGGAAATGATAGACCGGAACGGTGGTGAGCTGGGCGGTGGTGAAGGTGGTGGCGCCGCTGACATAATTCGGCACGCCGTTATAGCTGAAAGCGGCCCAGTTCAGCGAGGGGTCATCCGCATAGGGCAGCGTGGCGGTTTGTCCGGCTGGATCCGTCACGCGGATGCGGTAGCGGATCAGGGTGCGGTGGGGCTGGGCGGGGATCACGCCTTGATAGGTGGCATCGCCCGCGGTGTCTCCGGCGGAGGTCCCGTTGTCCGACATGGGGACGGTGGTCCAGTTGGCGGCGAGTTCAAAAGCTGGGTTGGCGGTGCGGGCGGCGTCCGGGTTGGCCACGAGTTGCGCGGCGGTCAGGGGCAGGCGCGCGGGGATGTGGCTGCCGGGCGCGACGATTTGATAGAGAAGCTCCACGGATTGCACGCCCTGGGGATCGGTCACGCGGGCGGTGACGGTGAGAGGCTGGCTGGAAGTTGGGCTCTGGGGCGTGTGGGTGACGTCGCGCACGGCGGGGGCGGCCTGGGCGGCGGCATTGAAAACCGAGTTCACCGCGCCGGGGGTGGGGATGCCGTCGGGCACGTTTTTGATCTCGGCATCGATGGCGAAATCGTAGTTGTTATAGACCGTGCTGTCGTCCTGGGCGCTGCGGATCATGGGAGGCTTGGCCCAGCCCTGGATGGTGATGACATTGGTGCCGGCGACGAACAATTGGTCCGCATTTCCCAGCACGATTTCGCTCCAGGGCGTATTGCCGGTTTCGTAATAATCCGTGGTGTTATATGCCTTGTCGCCCGGACGCATGGCCAGGCGGACGGCTTCCACGCCATTGATCCAAACGATCGCGGCGTCATTGTGAAGCACCCGCAATAGCACGGTTTTCGGCAGGGGGCCGGTGACGGTGAAAGTCTTGCGGGCGGCGACGGAGCGATAGGACGCGGCGGTCATGTCCGTCAGGATGGTGTTGATAGTGGGGATGCCGGTTTCCTGTTGGACCGTGGTGGCCATGGGGGTGCCGATGGGGGTGCGGCCGGTCAGCCAGGTGGCGTCCTCGACGAAGGAAGTCGCGCGCCATGCGGTGACGGGGGAGGAGGGTTCACCCAGGGCGGTGGTGCCCTTGCGGTATCGCCAGCCGGTGGAGCTGGCGGGCAGCCAGGTGAAGG
>JAQGPD010000529.1 GCA_028293305.1 Verrucomicrobiales bacterium
GGACGTTGACGTTGTTGGATGTGATCACGGGGGCGGTGGTGGCGAATTATGCGACGCGGCTGGTGAAGGTGCGGCCTTACAGTTTCAGCCCGGATGGGACGAAGGTGATCGTGGGGCAGTTCCAGGATCCGCGGTTTGTGGTGATGGATGTTAGGGACGGGATGATTCTGTTGAAGGAGAAGCATCCGAAGGCGGCGAATGTGCGGTGTGCGGTGTGGCGGCCGGATGGGAGTGGCTTTTTTATTGGGACGGAGTCGTTCAAGATATACGGGTGGGCGCTGGAGAATAACAGTTTGCCGCGCCAACTGATTGGGCATCAAGGGAATGTGCTCGCCATGGCGATGGATCCGAAGGGGGAGTGGCTGGTGAGCCAGTCGGATGACGGGACGACGCGGCTATGGAATGCGGCGGGGGTGCAGACGATGGCGGTGCTGCCCTACACCGGGGCGGAGGTGCGGTTTTCGGAGGATGGGCGGTTTTTGTTGTGTGAGGACCGGGAGGGGCATCAGGTGCGGATGGTGGAGTTGGTGCCGTCGCCGATTTGCCGGCAGTTTTCGGTGCCGCATCCGGACCCGGATTTGGAGGGGACGCGGGGTTGCTGGTATGTGACGTTCAGTCCGGACGGGGGGTTGCTGAGCGCGGGGGATACGCGGGGGATTTTCCATTTTGACGGGCACAGCGGGCAGTTGCTGGGGCATATGCCGGTGCGCAAGTGTTGGAGTCTGGGCTGGGCGCGGGATGGGTCGGCGTTGTATTCCGCTTCGAACACGGGGCTGCAGCGGTGGCCGGTGCAGGCTCCGGAGAGGCCTGCGGCGGAGGGGACGGGAGAGGGGACGGGACAGGGGACGGGGGCGGATTCCGGGGCGGGATTCGGGGAGGCGGTGGCGGTGGCCGGGGAGGTGGAGGCGGCGGGGGAGACGTGGTCGCTGGGGGCTCCGGCTTTGTGGGCGCGGGAGTCGGAGGTGCCGCGGAGGCGGTTGAATCATCTGGCGGTGAGTCAGGATCACCAGTTGGTGGCGCTGGCTTTTGATGAGCATGTGGCGCTGTATCGGCCGCCGAATGGGGAGAATCCGCTGCAATTGCCGGCGGTTCCGGGGTTGTTGGATGCGGTGGCGGTGAGTCCGGAGGGGTCGCTGGTGGCGGCTTCGCAGCAGAAATCCGGCGGGGTTTTTGTATGGGACACGGCGCGGCTGGAACGGATGCTGGTGTTGCCGACGCAGTTCGCGGAGGCGACTTTGGCGTTCCATCCGGATGGGCAGCGGCTGTATTCCGGGGATTTTGATGCGCTGACGTGTTGGAATGCGCGGACGGGCGCGATGGTGTGGCGGGTGCCGTGCCCGGCGCGCTCGCCGAGTTCCGTGCAGTGCGCGCTGTCGGCGGACGGGAGTCTGATGGCGGCGAATCTGAGCCCGGAGACGATTCATCTGATCCAACCCGGGACGGGGCTGGAGATCACGCGGCTGCGGCATCCGTCGCCGTTGCCTATCACTTACCTGGCGATTTCCCAGGATCAGTCGCGGTTGGCGGCGTTTTGTGTGGGGCATGTGGTGCAGTTGTGGGATTTGGTGAGGCTGCGGAGTGAGCTGGCGGCGCGGGGGATTGATTGGAAGCATCCCGCCTTGCCTGCGCCGCAGGTTCCGCTGACCTGGCGGTTTCCGGTGGCCAAAGGTGGGTGAAAGGTGGATTTTTGGGCGCGGTTTTCCCGGCGGGATGAAAAACCGGATTGCTTTCACCAGGGGCTGCGTTACGCAGAAATCCCCCCGCCCCAATATGAAAGCCATCCTAGCCCTCGAAGACGGAGTCCACTTTTTCGGTGAGGCATTCGGCGTGACCGGAAGCACCACCGGAGAGGCCTGCTTCAACACCAGCATGACCGGATACCAGGAGGTGCTGACCGATCCCTCCTACCGCGGGCAGATCGTGGCCATGACGTATCCCCTGATCGGAAATTACGGAGTCACCGCGGCGGATGACGAGTCCGCGCGGCCGCATGTCCGGGGATTCGTGGTGGAGGAACTCTGCCCGGTGCCGAGCAATTGGCGCGCGGAGCAAAGCCTCGACGGCTATTTCAAAAAATGGAATTTGATGGGCATCCAGGGCATCGATACCCGCCGCCTGACCAAGCACCTGCGCACCCGCGGGGCGATGCGCGCTTTTCTGAGCACGGAAGTCCTGGACCCGGCGGAAGCGACGGCGCGCGCGGCGGCGAGCGATCCGATGGCGGGCAGCGATTTTGTGAAGGAAGTCAGCACTCCGGATTCCTATCTCTGGGACCCCAACAGCACGGAAAGCCGTGAGTGGCTGCTGCCGAATGCGGACGGTCCGGTGATCAAGGAATTGCCGGATCCGAAATACCGGGTCATCGCCTACGATTTCGGGATCAAACGCAACATCCTGCGCCGGCTCCGGCAGGAAGGGTTCGAGGTGGAGGTGGTGCCGGCCGGGACGACAGCTGCACAAATCCTTGATCGTAAAGCGGATGGCGTATTTCTCTCCAATGGCCCGGGGGATCCCGCGGCCTTGAACTATGTGCACAAGGAAGTCACGCAACTGATCGGAAAGACGCCGCTTTTCGCGATTTGTCTGGGCCATCAGATTTTGGGTCACGCCTTTGGCGGCAAGACCTTCAAGCTCAAATTCGGGCATCGCGGCGGGAACCAGCCGGTGCAGGATCTGCGCACCGGGACGGTGGCCATCACCAGCCAGAACCATGGATTCGCCGTGGATCCGGACACGTTGCCTTCGAATGTGGAAGTGACGCATTTGAACCTGAATGACCAAACCGTCGAGGGACTCCGGCACCGGGATGCGCCGGTTTTCAGCGTGCAATATCATCCGGAAGCCGCGCCGGGACCGAATGACGCGCGGTATTTCTTCGGGGATTTTGTGCAGTTGATCGAAAGTTCACGCTGATCCGGCGGGAGTCCGTGCGGATCTGGCAGGATTTCAAGCTGATACGATTCTTTCGAAAATAGCAGCTTTACAGGCGGGGGCTGGATCTGATAATATGACGGAACGTTCCGGAAACGTGACCGCCATGAAGATTTCCCCGTGCCTCACTTCCCTTCCCCGGTGGCAGATTCTGCCGCGCTGGGGCGTGGCGTTGGCCGTGGCCGGATTTTCCTATTCCGCCGGAAATCTCCCAGCGCAGACCAACCCGCCGGTGAATCCGGTGCTCACTGTAAAAGTGGCCCCGATTTTGACCATGGCGACGGAGGCCGGAAAGGTCTATCAAATGCAGGCCTCGCCGGATTTGCAAACCTGGGCGGACATGGGTGAGCCGATTTTCGGCACGGGCACCCCCATCGAGCAGCCGATGGCCGGACCGGGGCAACAATTTTTCCGTCTCAAGGTCCTGACCAAACCCGCGATGGGTCTGGCTCCATGGACCGGGGATGGTGCCGCCTTGCAGTTCAACGAGGGACCGCGCGCGGTGCGTTGCGATTTCAATGCCGGCGGCGAGGGTCTCTGGCAGACCGGAAATGTGACGAAGACCTTCCAATGGACCTGGCAACGCACCGGCTTCAACACCGCGCGCACGGAAATCAGCTTCGCCGACGGCTGGCGCGAAAAGCTGGAACTGAATTACAGCGCGGCTTCCGCGGGACAATTTTCACGCACCGTCACCTACGGCACGCGCCTGAAGGACACGGATGCGGGGAGCTTCGGCCAGGCCGCGCCGGGAGGAGCCACTCCGATTTCCACGGTTCCGACGGTGCCCACCTCGATCATCGGCCGCTCGCTCGCTTTTTGTCAGGGCTCCGGCGGCGGCAGTCTGACCGTGGGGGCCGCGAATAACGGAACCCGCCTTCTGGATGGGGCGAGCACGCCGTTTTTCGGCAGTTGGCTGGTGACGGGAACCGCGACGGCGCGTTTCACGGCCCACTTCAATGCCACCCACGGAGAGGAATACACCTTCACCTTCACCGGCCCGCTCATGGGCAAGTTCACACGCAACACCTACACGGAAGGCCTCCTCCGCGACACGGACGAAGGCTGTTTTTCCCTGAGCCCGGTGCCCTGAGCCCGGTGCCCTGATCCGCGAACGGCCGTCACTGAGTTCCGGTCACCGGAGCCGGCGCGCACGCTTCACCCATTGGAGCAGTTTAAATAATGCCGTATCCGCCGGGCCTCTGCAATATTAGGCCCGGAGGGCCGGAATCTTGATAGCCAGCCACATACGAAAAATGATCGAGCTCCGGAGGAGCGGCATATGCTTTCCCGACGAAGCCGGATGTCGCTCCTCCGGAGCTAAAATCTAAAGCGTGACTGTGGCTATAAAGGTTTAACCCCTCCAGGGTCGGACGCTGACTACGTCATTATTAAAAATGCTCTCATCCACTGCCTGTCGCGCCGGGCAAAAAAATTGGTCCTATAAGACCTATTCGTCTTATAGGACCTATCCAAAGTCAAAGTTTAAAATCCAGCCGAATGGAGTGGAAGGCACCCTGCGCCCACCCAAACACCGGCGGCGTTCCTAACTAAAAGGACAGCCGTGCCGCCACACCCACAAAAGGCGCGGGGTCCAGGCGGTCCCTGGCCAGCTCCTCCTCGTTGTCGTTCCGGAGGGTGTATTCGTGGAAAGCGACGCCGCCTTCCACCGACAGGCTGAAGTGACTGGTGGGACTCCACTTCACCCAGCCGTCGGTTCTGAATCCTTGATCA
>JAQGPD010000574.1 GCA_028293305.1 Verrucomicrobiales bacterium
CAATTGGACGACGATGAAGTTGTTCATTGCGCCGCTCTGCGTCCCTCGTTGCTCGACTTTATCCAGCAATCCCATCCCACCCTGACCCACGACGAATGCATCGACGCCAACCTGCTTCCGGCTCTGCGCGCCGCTTATGTGGAGAAGGCTTTGGAGGATGAATTGGGCGAGCTTTCAGACTTGGAGCGCGAGGTTATCCACAGCCTGGAGCAGCATGAAATCGTCTCCGAAAATCCGGAGGAGGGGGAGCAGGAAACCCGCCGCACCTTCGGCGAAAAATTGTCCGACCGCATCGCCACTTTCGGCGGCAGTTGGAAGTTCATCCTGTCATTCTGCGGTTTCCTCATGCTGTGGATTCTTGCCAATACCTTGTTATGGCGCTCGGGCGCCGCACCGGATCCGTATCCTTACATTTTGCTGAATCTGCTGCTCTCATGCATCGCGGCGCTTCAGGCCCCGCTCATCATGATGAGTCAGAAACGTCAGGAATCCCGCGACCGCCACCACGCGGAGCAGGACTATCAGGTGAATTTGAAAGCCGAGCTGGAAATCCGCCACCTTCACGAAAAAATGGATCATTTGCTCCACCACCACAGCACCCGGCTCATGGAAATCCAACAGATCCAGACCGACCTCCTCCGCCAGCTGGTTGAACGCGGGAAACCCTCCTCCAACTGACCCCGACATCCACTCCCCGCCGATCTTCGACCCGAGCCCCGACCATGCAGCCCCTCCCGACAGCGGACCCTGCCCCGCCAACTTCATCCCCGGCCCATGGACCGCCCCCCGGCAAATCGCGCCGCGGACGGCTGGCCGCCGGAGCGGTGCTCGTTCTGGTGCTGGCAGGCGCGGCGGTGTTCATCCTGACCAAAAAAACGCGCCACGATCCTGACGGAAAATCGGCCCTGCCTTCCGGCGGCCGCGAGCTGAGCCTGCGGCGGAAAATCGAAACCCTGACAAAATCCCCCAGCAAAATCGTCTGGGTGCGGGAGCGGCGCGGAAAGCGTGATTCCTACACCCTGGGCACCGGCCTGCAGCTCATGGGACTGGATACCCGCGACCCGCGCGGAAGCCGTGTTTTGGTTGAAAAGACGGGGAATTTCAGCCGCCCGCTCATCACGCCCGACGGGGAGGGAATCGTTTACACCGTGCGCACCCAGGAGTCGGCGGATCCCTCCTCCGCCTGGGAATCCAACATCTTCCTGACAGATTGGAGGAACTCCGCGCCGACCCTGCTGCATGAAGGATATGCCGTCGATTGTTGGCAGGATCCGGCCACCGGCACGGTGTGGGTCTATGCCTTGGAAACAATGCAGCCAGGCCGCAGTCCCAATCCCGACGGCTCGGGCCTGATCCGTTTTTCCCTGACAAATCCCGGGAAGTCGGAAAACGTCTGGGAGAACGGCCGCCTCACCGGCGATAACATCCAACTCAACCGCGCGGGCACCCGGGCCAGCGGGCTGATTCCCTGGCCGAACGCCGGCTTTTTCGATTTCCCAAGCCGCCAGTTTATCCGTTATAGGGAAGGCTGCTGGCCCTCCCTCGCTCCTGACAACTCGAATGCCGCGTGGGTGTTCGATGGCAGCCACAAAGGGCTCCGGGTTTTCGTCGCCGGGCGCTCCGGCACCTGGCGCGTGTCCCTGGGCGGCGCGGACGGGATCAGCAAAAAATCCGTCTATCATCCCCGCTGGTCGAATCATCCACGGATGCTCTGCTTCTCCGGACCCTATCCAAATAACAAGATCGACGCCGCCGGCAAGGCCGTGGACATTGTGCTGGGTCGCTTCACCGCCGACCTCACCCGTGTGGAGTCCTCCGTGAAGCTGCGCCACAAAGGCCACTCCGGCGACTACTATCCGGATCTCTGGGTCAGCGGCGGGGAGCGGGAATCACTGGACCCGGCAGCCCTGGGACCCGAGGAGCTGCATGGCCCGGCCTCGCGCGAGCCCGCCGTGGACGACTGGATGCCCGCACCCGAAGGCCTGTGTTTCGCCTGGAGCCGGGCCACCGCGCATAACACAATACCGGGAGCCGACGGACGGGAGTGCGGGGTCGCCGCCCATCGCTTTGCGAGGATCGGACCCCGGTTTCAAATGCTGACGGATGGCGGCTGGTTCGCCATGGACGAGGTTTCCGCCTCCGCCGTCCTGACCGCCGTCCGCTCCGGCACCTGGTCCATGGAGCTGGCCCTGACACCTTTGCTGAACAGCGGCGGCCCTCCCGGCACCATCCTGCATGCCGGTCCGGGCCTGGAACTCCAGCAGGAGGACGCCGATCTCGTGTTGCGGTCAGGGGAAAAAGCCTGGCGGATCGGAGCGGGCCTGAGCGCCGGACAAACGAGCCATCTTCTTGTCAGCAACTCCGCAGGCGCGCCGGAACCCGAGGTGTTTTTGAATGGGGTCAGCCAGACCCTGCGGACCATCCAGCCAGTCGCGCCGACCTGGCAGGGTGATGGAAAATCCGCTGCCGTGCTGTTCGGCGACAGACCGGACTCCACCTCCGCCTGGGCCGGCGGTTTGGAAACCATTTCCTTCCATGCCGTCCCCACCTCCGCGCGCACGGCGGAGGCCCACGCCGGGTGGTGGCGGTCCAAGCTGGCGGCGGAACCCGCCATCCCAAGAACGGTCGTCCGCGCCCGCCTGACCGCGGCCAGTCCGCGGGCTTCCACGGACCAGCTGGGCACCTACACCCGCTCATGGACTTCGGCGCTCTATCAAAAAACCACGCTCCTCTCCGGACCGGACCCTGGCAATACTTTCGGAGTCGCGCACTGGACCATTCTGGACCTCACTCCCCTGCCCGGCCCGCCCGGCGAGATCGGTTCGGAAGTGGAGTTGACCCTCGAGCCCATGACCTCCCATCCGCAGATGGAAAGCGAGCACGGGAGCGAGGAAGTGTTGGAGGAGACCACCCCCTTTTTTCTGGACATGCGGCGGCCGGGACTTTGAAAAAAGGCCGCGCCCGGCACTAACAGCCGGACGGCTGGATCACTTTCCCAACCGCCTGGAAAGTGTCGCCCTCACATTTTCCGCGAATCGCCCGACGCAGTCCATCGTGAAGTCCAGGAGGTCCAAAGAGTCGTCCTTGATCAGCGGCGTCAGGTCCATGGCGAAGGCCAGGGATTCCGCCTGGTCCGTGGCGTGGGAATTGAAAAAGGTGGCATTGGCGCGGCGGCGGCCCATGACGGCCAGATCATAGCGTTTTCCGCCCGCGATCTGGCTGTCAAAAATTCCCGCCAGGGCACTGGCCAGAACATCCGATCCTGACAGATCATGCACGACTTTCTCCCCATCGTTCATCCAGTCCAGATTCCGCCAAACCTCGCATCCGTGCAGCGCCCGGGGACGCTCCTCCATGGGCAAAGCGCGGATGGCGCCCACCACCGCCGCCATCACGCCGACGTGGGTTTCATGTTTGTCAGCCGGTTGATGGGTATAGACAATCTCCGGGCGGCATTGGCGCAAAATAGCCGTTAGGTCGTTTTGCAGGGTTAGGTCCGTGGGCGACTTCACATGGCTGCTGGGATGGTCCAGCTGCGCCATGAAACCGAAGCGCCCCACGCGCGCGGCGAGGTTTTGCTCCTCACGCCGGACCGCCTGCATTTCCTCATCCGTGAACGCCGCATAGGCTCCGCTGCGCGAGCTGCCCGCGCCATTGGTGCAGGTCACCCCGCCGAACCACTGGTCCTCCGCATGGAAACAGGCCGCGATGCCATGCAGGGCCATGAATTCCAAATCGTCCTGGTGGGCGCCGATGCCCAGGTGTGTCACCCGGTTCAGCGCCGCGGGCATGGCGGTTCCGTCCGGCACCAGCAGGGAAGCTCCTTTTTGTGAAAATAGCATAACTGGAAATAGGGTCGGTTAGGAAGCCACCGCCGGCAGTGCCGGAACAGTGGATAGGGAAGGCAGACTGGCGGCCGCGCAGGCTTGCCCGACCCGACGGCTTTTTTCGTCTGGAAGCTGCACATTGATCTTTTCGGCGAGGTCCGGGAACTCGTCCTCCAACACTTCACGGGCCGTGGACAGAATCACATTTCCGCCCTTTCCGGTGGTCACCCTGCCAAGAATCAGGAGATGCCGGAAATCATAAAACTCCGCATAGTGCGCGACCGTATAACCAAGATAGACCCCGATGGAACGGTAGATGGCCAGGGCGCGGGGATCCTCCTGTCCCATCAAAAACTGCACCAGCCGCAGGCGCTCCGGCAGGGGCATTTCCGCCGGCACCGGAATGCCTGCGGCGGGGATCAATTTACTGACCGCCTGTTGGGAAAAATACAAAGCGCCCACGCCGCGGTCGCCGGACCATTCATCGGCCGGAGCCTCCGGATTGTAGTCCACGGGAGCAAAGGCCAGTTCACTCAGCCAACCGGTCATGCGGCCTTCGGGATTCAGATAGCCCGCCGCCTCGCTGGAGCCAAGGGCGACGCCCAGCACCGCGTTTTCCTCCAGGGAGAGAGCCCCGGCCAAGGCGGTGACATCGCCATCATTCGCCACTTCCAACGGCACGCCCCACTCGGCGCGCAGGCGGTCAAACATGCCCCGCGCCTCGTCCATTTTGTCAGGATCAATATTCCTCAAAAGGCTGGCGACCATGAACCGGTTATTTACAATGACTCCCGCCGAACTGCCGCCGATGGCATCGACCCGGGGCAAATGCGCCGCCGCCGCGCGCAGGCCGGCGTTGAGGTGCTCGTAGTGATAGGAGGGGTCCGTCTGCGGCCGCGGATCCCAGGCGAATTCATCGCTGTAAACCACCTCGCCATCCTTGACCGCCGCCACTTTGTAATCGCTGGCCCCGAGATCGAAACCGATGCGGCAGCCATCCAGATGTCCGCCCACCGCCGCTCCGGCCTCTTTTTCCGCCGGCACCGCCGAGGCCGGCGCCGCTTCCACGCGGAACGTCCGGCCGTAGGATTTCTCCATCATGCCGGCATCGAATTCCCGAGCGCCTCCCGGAGCGTAGGTCGTGGTCAGGAAATCGGCTATTTCCCGCGGTCCACCGACCACCAGCCGCCAGCCGCCGCGCGACCATAACAAAAATTTCACAAGCCGCTCCGCATACCGGAGGGTCTCGGAATCAACGACCGGACGCACCACCGTCTCAAACCGCGACATGCGTCCCTGCTCGCCTTCCAGGGCCAGCACGAGAGGCACGCCATCCTGCACCGAAGCCCGGTAGGCACGGTTCCACAACACAGCGGGTTGAAATCCGCTATCCAATTCCGGCGCCCAGCGCGCCTTCGGCAAAATTGTATTCATTCCCGCACTACTAACCGCGAAATCCGCCCGCATCTACCCGATATCCCATGGATTTGCATCCTTTTCAAAACAACCATCTCCGTCCTCCACGCACGGGAAAGCATTCTCCCCCGGCGAAACGCACCATGGCGCCGCCCTGTATGCTCACCATAACACATCAACCCAACCCCATTGAGGGGAGTCGGAACCGGAGGATTCGGCGAAGCGCAGCTTCATGAGCACACCGCGCAGGATCTTTTCATCCAGTCCGGAAGTCGCCCCCAGCGGAAGGCAGGAGGTCACGATGCCCGTGGGGGAAACGCTGAGCAAAAAGGAGGAACTGCCTTCCTCCGGCCATTCCTCCGCGGTGACGGCGGCGGGCCAGACGGGACCGGTTTTCAGTGGGCGGTCCACCAGACCGGATTGAAATTGCAAGGCGGGCATGGCGCGGGGAGCGGCGGATGCCGGTGGGGAGGAGGTCGATGCATCCGCTGAAACCGCTCCGGTTCCAACGGGCGGTCTCGGTGCCTGGGCCGTGCCCGGGGCGGTGGAAGCCAGGGCGGCAATCGGAGTGCCGTCCGGATTTTCCGCTGCGGGAATCGGGGGCAATAGCACGGCGGGCGAAGCCATGAGCGCGGGCAAAGGACCGCTTCCGCCTTGGCCGGGCATGGGCTTGAGGGTGGGGCGGTGATCCTGCCAGGTGGGGATATAACCTTTCACCATCGCGGCGAGGTTATCGACCTCGCGATCCGCGGATGGCGGGATCATGGTCAGCTCCGGAAGGCGGTCCTCCACGCTTTCCAGCAGGCGGCGGGCGCCCTCATCGTTTCCTGGCAGGATCATGGCCTCCCGCACCGGCGGAGCCTGCCGGGGGCTGGAGACGCTGACGACTTGGAACAGATAAAACACCAGAATATGTCCTGCGGCGGCC
>JAQGPD010000577.1 GCA_028293305.1 Verrucomicrobiales bacterium
GAATTGGAATACCGCTACACTTTTGCCGGGGAGGTCCGGCACGGGAGCAAGCTGCGACGGATCGAGGGACCGTCCCCGCACCGGGACAAGGCGGAAGCGGCGGCGGCGGCGTATCCCCCGGGCAAGGAAGCCATGTGTTTTGTGAATCCGGCGGAGCCCGGCGAGGCGGTTCTGGAGCATTCCACCAAGGCTGCTTTTTACACGTTGTGGTGGCCGATGCTATTCGCGGCGGGTGGGTCGGGGATGGTGGCGGCGGCTGCGAAAAAGGGGAAATCCGCGTCAATGGGCAAGGAACGCGAGGCGGCGGCTTAGGAAAAATACGGCCGGTATTGCCAAAAAACGCACGGTCGTTTCTAAGAACTGGGAGCCGGATCCAGGAACCTACGGGGCGCGACGGAAGGTCTTGATCGCGTGTGATCCGGAATCTTGCAAAAGGCGGCGGATTTCCCGAAAAAAGTTGAATTCAGGGGGCCGTGGTCGATATTGGTGCCGACATGCCTAGCCTTGCTGATTCCCCTCCCGACCGCGCCCGACAGGCGGATAAAATCGTCAAAAATCCCTCGAACTACAAGATATGCCAAGGATGCGATTCCATCGTGCTGATCAAAACGCACACGTGTCCGAATTGCGCGAGTTACCGTTTTGAGGAAGGCGTGGAGGCGGTGGTGAAGCAGGCGCGTTTGCTCGGAAACCGCGAGCGTCGCTCCGTGGTGCCGGGGGATTTGTCCTAGCTTTTTTGGGCTTTCGGGCACTTGGTGTGCGCGATTTTCCGGCGATTGCCAGTCCTGCCTAGAACAATAGCCCCGGGGCAGGGCAAAAAAATCACCCGCCCCCATTGAGGAGACGGGTGATGATTGAAAAACCCGGAGGTCAGGACTGCTTCGCTTTGTCGAACTGGGCGTCGAACACAATGTTCGAGCTGGGGAAGTCCACGCGCTTGGTGTAGGCGCAGCTCTCGGCGGCTCCGAACTCGCGGTCCATGCCACCGTCCTCCCACTCGATGCTGAGCGGACCGGCGTATCCGATGTCGTTGAGGGCGCGGATGATTTTTTCGAAATTGATATTTCCGCGGCCGACGGACTTGAAGTCCCAATAGCGGTTGGGCTTGTGGAAATCCACGTGACCACCGAACACGCCGGCTTCGGTGCGGGTGTCGCTCCAGGCCACGTCCTTCATGTGCACGTGGAAAATCCGGTCATAAAATTTCCGGATAAAGCCCACATAATCCACGCCTTGATAACCAAAATGGCTGGGGTCGTAGTTGAAGCCGAAAGCCGGGTGAAAATCCACGGCTTCCAAAGCGCGCTGGGCGCTGGCGATGTCGAAGGCGATTTCCGTCGGATGGACTTCGAGGGCGTATTTAATGCCCAGTTTTTGGTATTCGTCGAGGATGGGGATGAAGCGTTTGGCAAAATCCTTATAGCCATTTTCGATCTGCCCCGGCAGCACGGGCGGGAAGCTGTAGCAGAGGTGCCAGATGCTGGAACCGGTAAAGCCATTCACCACTTTCACGCCGAAACGGGAGGCGGCGTGCGCGGTTTTGATCAGTTCCTCGGCGGCGCGCTGGCGCACACCTTCCGGATTTCCATCGCCGTAAATGTAGTCGGGCAGGATGGTTTTATGGCGCTCGTCGATGAGGTCGCAAACGGCCTGGCCGACGAGGTGGGTGGAGATGGCGTGGCATTGCAGACCCTGCTGACGGAGCTGGGCGCGGCGGTTGTCGCAATAGGCCTGGTCGGCTTTGGCGACTTCGAAGTGGTCTCCCCAGCAGGCGAGTTCCACGCCGTCATAACCAAAGGACCGGGCCTTGGTCAGCATGGTTTCGATCGGGAGGTCGGCCCACTGGCCGGTGAAAAGAGTGACGGGTCTGGGCATGGTCGCGGTTGGGTTGGGTCGGATGGGGACGTTCGGGTTGCGCCGCGCGGGCGGCGGGCAGACAAATGGCACGAGCCCCCGCCTCCCTGCAATCAAAATCATCTCCGACCCGCTCCTTCCATGCCCGCTTCCGATGTGCCCCCCACCCATCCCCGCTATCTTTCCCTGATCACCCGCGAACGCATCGTCGCCGGCGTGGAGCGCGGCGTCACCAGCCCGCACGGCCTCATCGCCCACGGGCGCGGCGAGGCTTTCGATTATCTGCTAGGCGAGGCCACGCATCTCTTTGCGCACGAAGCCATCGCGGAGGCGGCGAAGGTGCTCAAAGCCGCACGGCATCCCGTGATTTCCGTGAACGGCAACGCCTGCGCCTTGGCCGCGGGCGACCTCGTGGCGTTAGCCGGGGCCACGGGCGCGAAGCTGGAGGTGAATATTTTCCACACCTCCGCTGAGCGCGAGCAGGCGATCCGGAACATGTTATTGGAGGCCGGTGCCCGGGAGGTGCTCATGCCCGGCCGGACCCATGCGATCCAACACATCGAGCATAACCGGAAGTGGGTGCACCCTGAAGGCATTCTGATAGCGGACGTGGTCTTCGTGCCCCTGGAGGACGGCGACCGCTGCGGCGCTCTTGTCCAAAACGGAAAAACCGTCATCACCGTGGACCTCAATCCCCTGTCGCGGACTGCAAAGACCGCGCAAATTACCATCGTCGACAACCTCACCCGTTGCCTCCCGCTCCTCGTCCAAGCCGTGCAGGCCCTAAACACCGGCACCACCGACAACGCCAACGCCAACGCCGACAACGCCAACGCCAACGCCAACGTCAACGTCAACGTCAACGTCAACGCCAACGCCAACTCACTCCCTGACAGAACACACGCTCCCCTGTATAGCAACAGTCGAACCCTGGCCGAAGCCGAGCGCACGCTCCGCACCGGAACCGGAAATTGACGTGGCACCCGCCGTTGGCTGCCTGGCAGGCGGAGGGCATTTGGGCCGGCTATATCACTGCCGAAGCAAATTCCCATGTAAAATGCAAAGCAGGGTTGGAGGTGGAAAGATGCGGGGTATGGCGGCGTTTGTTGGGTGTGCTTTCCGTCTGGAATTGTTATGAAAAATTTGCTGTTTCTTTTGTTGTTGGTGACGGTGGGAATAGGGCGTGGGACGGCGGCGGAGGTGACAGGGACGGTGAAGGTTTTTATTCTGGCGGGTCAATCGAATATGGAGGGACAGGCGGTGGTGGATTTGTCAGGAAAGGATTACAATGAAGGGCGCGGGACGCTGGTGCAGGTGATGGCGGATCCGGCGCGGGCGGGGCGATACCGGCATCTGCGGGATGCGGGGGGAAATTGGGTGGAGAGGCAGGATGTCAGGGTGCGGTATCAGCGGGAAAACCAGCCGCTGCTGGAGGGACCGTTGGGGCCAGGGTTCTCGGTGTATGGCGGAAAGCATCACTTCGGGCCGGAGTGGCAGTTTGGGCATGTGATGGGTGATTTTTTCGAGGAACCGGTGCTGCTGGTGAAGACGGCGTGGGGTGGAAAAAGTTTGTATGCGGATTTCCGCCCGCCCGGTGCGGGAGGAACGACGGGGCCTTACTATAACAAAATGCTGGAGGAGGTCAGGGCGGCCCTCGCGGCGGTGGGGACGATTTTTCCGGCCTCCGGCGGGCGGTATGAGTTGTCAGGCCTGGTGTGGTATCAGGGCTGGAATGATGGGGTGGAACCGGACAAGGCGGTGCCGGAATATGAATCGAATCTAACGCATCTGATCCGGGATGTGCGGCGGGAGCTGGGGGTGCCGGATTTGCCGGTGGTGATCGGCGAACTGACCGGTCCCTGGGTGGAGGCTCCGCCGGAGTGGACCAGGCTGCGGGAGGCGCAGGCGGCGGTGGCGGAGCGCCCGGAATTCGCGGGGAGGGTGCGGTTTGTGAGGACGCGGGATTTTGTGAGGAAGGCGGAGGATTCGCCCAACCCGGGGCATGGGCATCATGAGTTCGGGAATGCGGAAACCATTTTTCTGACGGGTGACGCGCTGGGTCGGGGGATGGTGGATTTGTTGAGGAAAAAGCCGTCGCGGACGGCGTTGGTGAGGGAGGTGGAGGGCTGGACGCTGGAGATTCAGCCGGAGCTTTGGGAAAAGGAGGAAGCGGCGGTGGAGACGGCCGTGGGACTGCTGCGGGAACAGCTGGGGGAAATCGTCAGGGTGGTGCCGGCTCCGGCGGTGGCGGAACTGCGGAAGGTGGGGCTGTGGTTTACGGTCGGCTATCCCGACACGCCGCCGCGCGCGGAATATCATCCGGATGCGGGCTGGCTGCGGCAGAACCGGCGGGATCCGCGGATGGCGCAGGGGGTGGAATTCAGCAACATACCGATTTTTCAGCGCGAGATGGAGCGGATGCCCAACTTCGCGCTGCATGAGCTGGCGCATGCCTGGCATCATCGGATCCTGACGTATGATCAGCCTGACTTGAAGGCGGCCTTTGCCGCGGCGCAAGCCTCCGGCCGCTATACCCTGGTGGAGCAGCGGCAAAAAAAGGCCCGCCCCGGGAAGATGGTGCGGGCCTATGCGCTGACAAATGTGATGGAGTATTTTGCGGAAGGCACGGAAGCCTGGTTTTCCACCAACGATTTTTATCCCTTCACTCGGCAGGAACTGCAGTCCTATGACGCGCAACTGGTGGAAGCGCTGCGAAAAGTCTGGGCTGTCAAACCGTAATCTCATTGAGCTGGACTTCGCAAGCCCGGCCATTGGCTTTGCCATGATTGGGCTGGCCTTGGGCGCAATGAACCGCGAGCCCGATGTCCGTCCAACGGAAACCAGAGCTAATTACAATTACCAGGCAGAGCTAATTACCAGGTAATTTGCCCTACAATTTACAAACTACATCGCACATCGGGAGAACATACCGGCGGAATCTCCACCCGCCTGCACGCGGGGCGCCGGACCTCAGGGAATGTATTTCGCCTCCAGCCGCCAGCAGAGCTTGCCGGTGGCTGCGGGCAGATACGTCAGGCTGCGGCCGGTGGCGATGGACGGGATCGCCGGAAAATAAGGATAGGCCTGCGCGCTGTAGGAAGCGGTGGTGTTCTCCACGTCTGTCACGCCATTGTAGGACCACACGGTGGCCCACGGTCACAGGAGATCAGATGCATGCAAACTACCAGGACACGCCACGCAGATTACCACACCACGCAAATTACCAAGCAAATTACCAGGTAATTTGCGGGAAAACGCTGGACTTTTTCGCATGCGGTTCCAGTGTCCTTACTTTGCCTTCACGGGACTTTATTCTTCGTTATTTCCATGCCTGCCCGTCCATTTCTGTTTTCCGAGTCCCAAGCGGGCTGTTTCCATGTGGTGAACCGGATTTATGACCGGCGGTATCTGCTGGACCGGGAGGGTAAGGACCTGTTGCTGAAGCTGGTGCGGGCTTATGAGGATGTGTGCGGGGTGGAGGTGCTGACGTTTTGCATCATGGATAATCATTTCCATCTGCTGGTGCGGGTGCCGCACCGGCC
>JAQGPD010000638.1 GCA_028293305.1 Verrucomicrobiales bacterium
CGCGGTTCAGCTCGCGCTTGGTGCGGTCCGCCTCGTCCAGTTTCTCGCGGATCACGTCCAGCACTTGGTGTTGCAGGCGTTCCTCCCATTCCCGCCGGGCTTTTTCCGCCTCCTCGCGGTAGCGCGGCAACTCCTGATCCTCCAACTCGCGGCAGCGGCGGTCGTAGGCCTCATTGGATTTTTCAGTCGCATCGAAGGCATCCCCAAGTTCCGGGTGCGCCTGGAACATCGCCCGCCGCTCGTCATCGCGCTTCAGAACATAGCGATCCGCCTCCACCCGCCGCAGACGCGCGGCCTCGGACGCCATTTCAAGACGCTGCCGCCACGTGCCGGGTTGCGTTAGCGCCGCGTCCAGGCCTTTGCGGATCTGTTCCTCCAAAACGCCGGTCAGGCGCAGGCGGCTTTCCTGACAATTCAACGAAAGCGTCTTTTCCTGCTCCCTCAGAGTTGTCAGGCTGTCCACCAGTTCAGCCTCCTCCAAGGCCGCGCGCCGCACGCGTTCGTCGGATCGGATCGCGCGCTCCTGGGCGCCATCGCATTCTTTTTGCAGCTGCCGCATGCGGGTCACCGCGGCCTCGCGCTCGGGCGTGGCCAGCAAATTCACGGTTTCCTCCAGCGCATCCGTCTCGCGCTCCACTTCCGCCAGGCGGCGCAACTCGTGGCTGCCCGGAGGCACGGCAAAATCATTGAGTTTCCACTCCCGGCCTTTATGCAGCCAGGTGTTCCAATCCTCGCGGCGGCGGCGTTGTTCCGACAAACCGGTCAGCAATTCCTCCATTTCCAGCTCCCGCGACTCCCGCATCCGGCGCAGGCCGTTTTCGCCCAAGGTTAGTTCCTTGGCCACCGCCAGGCGCTCGCGACGGGGTGGATCCTTCAGCCAGCCATCGGCGGAAAGCGCACGCTCGTGCCGGTCCAGATCCACCACATTTTTCACGGGCATGATGCCGCCCAATTTCACATCCAGCCAGGCGGAAGCCCCCGCGTGGCCGGTCTGCAAAAACTGCCGCAGCGAGCCATGCGCCGCACCCTTGGCCACGAGGGAAAGTTCGTCAGGATGCAGCAAGGGCTCCTCCGGACTAACCACTCTTTGCGCCATTTCCCAGGCCGCCGGAAAATCGTCAGGAAGGATGGCCTGCCGGTCCGCCGCGAGGAGCGACTCCAACAATGGCCACCATTTTTCACCCGCCGGCGTGACCTCCACCACGCGGCCCAAGGCCACGGCCCGTTGCCCGCGCGCGCGCAGGGAATCCAGCAAAGGCGAAGGAGCCGCCCGGCCTTCGCGGTAATTTGATAGGTCCTCCGCCAATTGTTTTTCACGCCGTTCCAGCGCCTTCACCGACTCCGACAACATTCGCAATTCATCCGCTCCCTGCTGCATCAGCTCCTCCGCCGTCCTGGCCAGGCGGGGAGATGCATCCAGCGCCGCCGGGGTGTCGGAACTGCGAAGCGCCGCCAGCAAGGGGTCCGCATCCTTCGGCCACGGGACCCCTAGCGATTCCGCCTGGCGGAGCCATTGCTGCCAATATTGATTCCGGCCGTGCAGGAAATCGCGGGCGGCCTGATGGAGGTTTTTAAGATCGCGCAACTCCGCCCGGGCCGCGTTCCGCTTTTCCTTCACTTCATCCAGCCGCGACGCGCCGTCGTCCTTGTAAACCTCGCGCTGCACTTCCTCCAACTGCCGCTGCAGCTCGTTCCGCTCCACGATCGCCTCCTCCTTGGCGGCCTGGTTCGATTCATGATCGCGCCGCAGCCTATCCAATTTTTCCTCCTTTGAGCGCAGCACCTCCGCCACCTCCTCGTGGGCCAGCGCCTCGCGCAAATGCGCCCACAGCATCGCCTCGCGGCGGGCCTCCTCGGCCATGCCGTGGTGGGTCGAAATCCTTGTCAGGAACTTCAACTGGCTGTTCATTTTCTCCAACCGTTCCTGGGCTCGTCGATGGGCGTCCACACTGGCCTTCACCGCCCTGACATCCGGCAGCGAGGGCTCCAGCAGAAAGTCGCGGATGAAGCGCTCGAAGTTTTCCACCGGCTGGAACGCCATGGCGCTTGGCAACGTTTTATTCATCTCCGTGCGGCCGAAACCAAGATGCGCCCGCAGCGCCATCTCCTCCAGATAGGTTGCCTGACGGTCCCAGATTTCCGCTCCCAGATCCCGGCGCCACCGCGCCCGGAACTCATCCTCCGGCAGGAAGGCCACCGCACCGCCGCCCGCGCCGGAGTTTGTTAGAAAATCGGATTCCTCCACGCGTTTCGGCACCACGAACCACGCCGTTTTCGGCCGCGCCGTGGGACTGTCGTATTCGATCCGCGCCCCCCAGGTTTCGCGCCTGACATTTCCCTCCGCATCCTCCGGCCAGGAAAATTCCAGCGCCGCCAAAGTCACCCCGGAGGGCCGCAGGTAACGTTCATGTCCATCGCGGCCGAGGGTATTCGTGTCGCAAAGACAATACCCGCGGAGCGTGCGTCCGCTGCCCGCGCCGGCAGCGGCTTTGTTGAAGCGGCTGGTCTGCTCGCCCAGCATCACAAACTGGATCAGGTCCAGCAGCGCGCTTTTGCCGGAGCCGTTCGCGCCGGTGATCAGGGTCAGGCCCCGGACATCGATGAACTGCCGGTATCCATACCAATTCACAGCCAGAATACGGCTCAGCGTCGCGCGGGAAATCATGGTCATTCAGTATCGGCTCGGTGATCCTTCCAAAACCTCCCCCAACAAGGAAAACGCCCGCGGATCTTCCCGCACAGTGACGCCCTTCCCCGCCGGTGCAAGCGCCGCCTCGGGCTCCTGTCCCGGAGCCTCGGCGTGAGCTGGATTTTGCTTTGAAAAGGAAACGCCTTTTTGGGTTTCAGTCTTCGGGCAGCGGTTTGTCCTTGGTTTCCGGAGCGAACAAAACCGTGATGATTCCGATCAGGAAAATGCTGCACATGACCATGGCGGAATAGCGCAGCGGCGTGACGCCCGGGTGGTGCCCGAAGATATCCTTGCTGAGGAAACCTGAGAAAAAGCTGCCACCCGCCGCGGCAAAACGGCCGAGATTATAACAAAACGACGTTCCCGTGCTGCGCAGGCGGCTGGGGAAGAGTTCCGGCAAATAGATGGCGAATCCCGCGAACGGTCCCAACTGCACCGCGCCCATCAACGGCATCATCCAGTAGGCGTCCATCGGCGTGACCATTTTCCAATACACAAAAGCCGTGGTGACCAGCGCGAGGCTGAAACCGACAAAAAACGCGATGCGCCGGCCGGCGGCGTGGGCCAGTTTGGTGAAGAGCCACATGCCCACCGCTGCTCCCAGCATGTTCAGGAGAAACGCCACGTTTTTCGCGTGATCGGCCTGGGGTTTGATCCATGCGCCGAGATTCTTGGTGGCGGCCGCAAGCTGGGTAGGATCGCCTTTCGCGGCATCCACGGCCGCCAACAATTCCTGCGGGGCGCTGGCCTTGTAATGGTTGTTGAAAAGTTGCGCCTGGAGGTCGTAGGCGTATTCGCCGATGGCCCACAGCCCCACCACGCCGGTGGAGGCGATGAGCGCGCCAATCACCAGGTTTTTCCGCCAGCGGGCGTCGCTGAGCAGGTTTTTATATGGGGTGAAAATGCTGCCCTGGGGAAGTTTTCCTTCGTCCCGCAATTTCAGCCAGGAATCGGGTTCCCGCAGTTTTTTGCGGGTGAAAAGAATCATCATCGCCGGCAGCGCGCCGATCAGGAACATCCAGCGCCAGCCATTGCCCGCGGAGATGGTGCCATTGGCTTCCAGCGCATTGATGCCCATGCTGGAAAAACCGGCGGTTACATTGCCGATGGTGGACAGCACCTGCAGCAGGCCCAGACATTGCACCCGCGCCACGGAAGGCACGGTTTCCGCGATGAGCGCGACGGCGAGTCCGAAGACCCCGCCCACCCCGAGACCTGTCAGGAACCGGCAGATGGCGAAGTCCCATTGGTTATGACTGAAAAAGCTGATGCCGGTGAAAAACGAATAAATCAGAATTGTCAGGGTCAGCATTCTCGCCCGGCCATAACGGTCGCCCAATGCTCCGAAAATCATGCCGCCGATGCCCCAACCGATGAGGAAAAAAGCGGTCACTTTTTTCCCGAAGGCCTGCACCTCCACCGGCGTCGCCCCGTCCATGAGCGAGGTAAGCGCCGGGATGCGCGCCAAGGAAAAAAGCCGTTGGTCCAGGCAGTCGAAGAACCACGCCGCGGATGCGACGCAGAACACAAACCAATGGTAGGGCGTCAGTTGCTTCCACCAGGGAAGGCCGGAGGGATCGGATAGAGCGGGTGAGGACATGGAAAAAACGGAGTGGAATCGGAAAAAAGTGGCAAAAGGCGGGCCGCGCGGCCCATCTCAGCGTATCAGACGCGGTTTGGCCAGGGGTTTTTCCATTGCATACGCCGTGGCGGGCCGTTTGCTGAATTTCATGCCCGCCTCCCCTGCCCCCTTCCCCCCTGCCCCGGCCGTCCGCTGGCTGGGCCGCGTGGAGTATGCCGCGGGCCTGGCGCTGCAGGAGGAAATCGTCGCCCGCCATCTCGCGGGGGAAAAGGCGGACACGCTTTTGTTATTGGAACACGATCCCGTCTTCACCATCGGCCGCACGCTCGACCGGTCGAGCCTGGGAAACACGGGCGAGCTTCCCGCGCCTTTGGTGGAAATCGGCCGCGGGGGCAAGGCGACCTGGCATGGGCCGGGACAACTGGTGGGCTATCCGATTTTGAATCTCGCCGGATTCGGCCAGGACCTGCACCATTATTTAAGGGCGCTCGAGGAGGGAATCATCGAGGGCTGCCGCGCGCTGGGCATTCCCGCCGACCGCAGCCCCGGCCAGACCGGCGTGTGGGCCGCCCCGGGCCGCAAGCTGGCGAGCATCGGCGTCGGCGCCCGACGCTGGATTTCCATGCACGGTTTCGCGTTGAACATCCATGGCGAACTCGGCGGATTCGACGCCATCACGCCCTGCGGAATTGATGGCGTGGTCATGACCTCCATCGAGCGCGAGGGCGGGCCGCTCCTGACCGTGGAAAGCGCCGCCGCCCATTTTTCACCCTATCTTTTACAAGCCCTGACCGCCCTCCGATCCCATGCCTGAAGCCACCCGGGAAACCCTCATCGACGCCCTCGAACAGATCGCCACTTTGCTCGAACTTAAAGGCGAGAACCCCTTCAAAATCCGCGCCTACCGCACCGGCGCGGAAACCGTGCGCACGCACCCCGGCGACTTCCTGCAACTCGCCCGCGACAACGCGCTGGGCGGGATCAAAGGCATCGGCGAGGCCCTGCGCGACAAACTGCATCTCCTGGCCTCGACCGGCACGCTGCCGTTTTTGGAGAATCTGAAGGCGGAGTTTCCTGACACGATTTTCGAGCTGTTCGACATCTCCGGCCTGGGCGCGAAAAAAATCGCCGCCCTGTATGCGGAGCTGGGCGTGGGCTCCATCGCCGACCTTCAAAAAGCCTGCGAATCCGGTGAAGCGGCCAAGCTTTCCGGCTTCGGCGCCAAGACCGCCGCCAAACTTTTGGAAGCCATCCAATCCCGCGCCACCTATGCGGACACTTTCCGCGTGGACCAGGTCGCGCCCGCCGCCCGCGAGATTCTGGAATACCTCCGGGACCATCCTGACACTTCCCGCGCGGAGGTCGCGGGCAGTTTCCGCCGGGGCAAGGAAACGGTGCATGACCTCGATTTTCTGGTCGCGACCAAACACCCGGAAGCCATCATGGAGGCCTTTGTCATCCCGCCCTGGGTGCAATCCGTCATCGCCTCCGGCCCCACCAAAACTTCCGTTAGGCTGCACAGCGGCGTGCAATGCGATCTGCGGGCGGTGAGCAATGCGGAGTTCCCGTTCGCCCTGGCTTATTTCACCGGCAGCAAGGAACATAACATCCAGCTGCGCGCCCGGGCGCTGAAGCACGGATGGACGTTGAATGAATACCGTTTCGCCCCCACGGGCCCGGATTCGCCGGAGGTGCCGGAGGAGATTTACGACGAGGCCGAGATCCACCGCGCGCTCGGTTTGGAGTTCATCGATCCTGCCCTGCGCGAGGGCTCGGGCGAAATCGAAGCCTCGGAAAACAACACCCTGCCGCGCCTGGTGGAGTTGGAAAATCTGCGGGGCACCTTTCACAATCACACCACCGCCAGCGACGGCCATGCCACCCTCCGGCAGATGGCGGAAGCGGCCATGGAGCTGGGCCTGGAATACCTCGGCATCGCGGATCATAGCAAAGCCTCTTTCCAAGCCAACGGCCTCGACGAAACCCGCCTGCGCGCGCAATTGGAGGAAATCCATGCGCTCAATGAGGAATACGGCCCGGACTTCCGGCTCTTCGCGGGCTCGGAAGTCGACATCCTGAGGGACGGCTCGCTCGACTTTCCTGACGAACTTTTGGCGGAGCTGGATTATGTGGTCGCCAGTGTGCATAACGTTTTCAATCTCCCGGAGTCCGAGATGACCGCGCGCCTGCTCCGGGCCGTGGAGAATCCTTATGTCACCATGCTGGGTCACCTCACCGGCCGTTTGTTATTAAAGCGCGAAAGCTATGCGGTGAATGTGCCCGCCATCCTCGAAGCCTGCGCCGCTAACAACACCATGGTCGAGCTCAACGCCAATCCGTGGCGCCTGGACATGGATTGGCGCTGGTGGCGCATGGCCCGCGAAAAAGGCGTGCGCTGCGCCATCAATCCGGACGCGCATTCCGTCCACGGCCTGCAGGATCTTTGGTATGGCGTGCGCACCGCGCGGAAGGGCTGGCTGGGCCGGCAGGATGTGGTGAATTGCCTGCCGCTCGGAAAAATCGAAGCCGCCCTCGCCATCAAACGGCCCCGTTGAAAATAATCCGCGGCCAAATTTCAAAGCGCTGCGGACAAGTCTTGCATCGTCGCGCCGCCCGGTTAGCCTCCCGGCATGATGAGATTCATTGAAGGCGTATGGCTGTTTATCTTTCTGGCGGGACTGCTCGTCGTCGGCGTGTTCGGCACGTGGTCGGAAACCGCGCCGTTCTGGTATGGGGCCGGATTGATTTGCGTCGCCGGCGCCGGGTCGTTGATTTCCCGGCCGAGCCATGCCGATCAACGGATTGCGTGGCGCTGGATTCTGGTGATGGGGGTATTTCTCGCCTACATTTTCTGGCGCGGACTCACATCGGAAGTCAAATGGCTGGCCCGGCAGGACTTGGTTTTCGCGGCTGCCGCTCTGGTCACCTACGGGCTGACCGCCGTGGTTTTCACCGGCAATAAATCCCGTCTGGCCATCCTGGGCATTCTGTTTCTCCTCATCGCGGGCAATACGGGACTGGGTCTCTATCAGTATTTTGAAAATCCCCGGATGTCGATTTTCCACTTCTTCGGCCTGCGCCGCGCCGCCGAGGTGACCGCCGGCGGATTTTATGAAAGCGCGAATCACATGGCCGGATTCATGACCCTGGCCGGTCTTCCGCTGCTGGGCGTGGCGGTGCTGGGACGAGGGCTTCCCATGGGTGTGCGTATCACCTCGATTCTTGGATTCCTCCTCGCCGGCGTGGGTGTGGCCTTTTCCACCAGCCGCGGCGGCGCGTTATCCTTTTTTGGCGGCATGGGCATTCTGATTCTGTTCGCCTTTGTGTTATGGATGAAGGAGCGCAAAAGCCGCAGTGGCCGGGGAAATACCGCCGCCGGCAAATGGCTGGTGGGATTGGCCTTCCTATTTGTCGGCCTGCTCGGCGCTGCCGCCGTGGTGCTGCGCAAGGTTTTCGCCACCGGCCAGGACCTGAAAAGCCTCAATGGCCGCGGTCCGCTCTGGGACGCCGCCATGGAGCAATGGCAAACCTCCCCGATCATCGGCACCGGGGCCCGCAGCTATGAATACATGGAGCGGGGCTTCCGCACCTTGGAGACGAAATGGATGACCTGGGCCGGACAGGTGGATGCGCAATTCGCCCACAATGACTACCTCCAATGCCTCGGCGAATACGGCCTCGTCGGACTGATTCTTGCCCTGCTCGTGGCGGGGGTTCATTTCTGGAATGCCCTCTCATCCGCCCTGACAACGGACCGCGAGGCCCCTGCCTCCGCCACCGGACTCGCCACCGGGCTGGCCATGGGAAGCTCCGCCGCCATCGCCGGTCTCATGCTGCAATCCCTGGCGGATTTCAATCTCCACATCGGCACCAACGTCGTCGCCACCGCTCTTCTGCTGGGCTTCATGGCGACCCCCGGTTTTCTGAAACCCAAGCCCAAGGCGGAGCCCCGCAATCCCAATCCCGCGCCCCGTCCAAAAGCCGGGGCCGGCGTCAGCGGAAGGCGCCTGGCAACCTGCGGGGTGTTGGCGGCCGTTTCTGTCATTCTCATCCACTCGGCTTTGAAATTCGCTCCCGCCGACCTCGCCTACCGGCAAGGGCTCAAACAAATCGCCTTCGCCTCCACCCTGCCGGAATTCATCAAAACCAGCGGCACTTTCCAACAAGCCACCGCGCTTGATCCTGACAACTGCATGGCATGGTCGTGGCGCGGCCAGGTCACCGTGCAGATCGCCTCGCTGACCAGTGAAAAATACGCCCGGCCTTTCTACGACGCGGCGCTGGCGCATCTCGACCGATGCCTCGCGCTCTATCCACAGAATCCCTATGCGGCCGCCCAGGCCGGAAACGTGGCCGGCTATCTCGGCCAAATGCCCGCAGCTGAGAATTATTTCCGCTCCGCGCTCCGTTGGGGCCTCAATATCCAAAGCGTCAATGAACTCTACGGCGACTTCCTGATCCGCAAAAAAGACTACTACGGCGCGGTCCCCTATCTTACCCTGGGCCTCCACCTCAGCGGCGACCAAGTCACCCGGGCGAACCTTCAGCGGAAAATCGATCTCTGCCTCAAAGCCTTGCAGAAACATGGCCTGAAGCCGCCGCCCTCCCCGCTGACGCCTCCCTGACCGGAGCGTGTCCTCACAAACACCGGCCAGGGGCGGATCCTGTTATTTCAGCACCGGCGGCGGAGTGGTGAGCGTTTTCAAAAACGCCATCAGATCGCGCAGATCCTGTTTGCTCAGGCTCAGACCCAGGGGCGGCATGGGGGAAATGGCGGGCGTTTTTTCGCGGATGGTGGCGGATTCCAAATCATGCGTTTCACCCTCGGGGGTGCGCAGTTTCACCAAGGCGGGAGTTTCCTCCAAAATCGTCCCCACCACCGTGGTTCCATCATTCAGCGTGATGGCCGTGACCCCGAAACCCGGCACGATCACCGCGTTGGGATTCACGACCGATTCCAGCATCGCGGCCGGCGGCAGGCGCAGCGCCAAACCTGTCAGGCGCGGTCCGGCTTTCCCGCCTTCACCCTCCGCCCGATGGCACTTCATGCAGGTCCCCTGGTTCGCGAAAACCTCGCGCCCCCGGGCCGCATCCCCGCCTTGCAAAGCGAGATCGAAAACACTGTGGCCGGCTTTGACGAGCGCTGCTTCATACGCGGCCACCTTTTCCTTCACCTCCGATTCGGCGCGCCGCCCTGCGGCCTCCAACAGATCCAAGCGCTGCGCCTCCGGCACTCCACCCGCCGCCATGCGGGCGATTTCCCCCGTTAAAACCTCCACCGCCTCCGCTCCGGGAGCCGCCGCGAGAATTTGATAGGCCCCGAGCAGATCCGGAGCCGTGCCACGCTGGATCAGGTCGCGCGCCAGGCCTGCCGCCTTGCCGGGAAAAGCCGCCGCCGCCTGGAGGGAAGCCGCCGCGCGGAGTTCCGGCATTTCATGTCCCGCAAAGGCCAGCACCCGGTCCGCGGGAAGTTGGGCCAACGCGGAAAGACGCATCACGGCGGGCTGCGAGGCATCGGCCGCCCAAGCGGAAAGTTTGTCAGGCGCCACCGGCACCCCCAACTGAACGGTTAGGGTCAGCGCGGAGGCCTTGACCTCTCCCTGCGCTTCATCAAGCACCCCGGCGAGCCGGGTCTCCACCGCGCTCCGCACCATGCCCGGGTCCCGCGGATCCAGGGGACGCCACAGACCGTTTGTGGGGTCGATGGGCGGCGGGCTGACGAAATTCCGAAGCGTCAGCAAAGCCAGCAGCCGTTGCCCGGCGGGCAACGCGGAGGCGCCCGCCAGCTCCGTCAGCAACAGCGCCGCCGGGGCATTCCCCTCCACCTGAAGGGAACGGAGAATGCGGCGGAAATCAGCATCTCCTGACAAAAATGCCGGAGCGTCCGGTTTTGTCAGGAGGGCCGCCGCCGCACGCAAGGCGGGACGCGCGGAGGGAATTGGAACATCCGCGATGGCCCGCACCGCCTCGGCCGCGATGGCCGGATCCGCATCCGTCAGGAAAGCCCCCGCGCCTGCATCCGCCAGCCGACGCAGGGCCAGCAAGGCGGAAAGCCTGACGGCCTGGGACGGATGATTGGCCAGCGCCGTCAACTCCGCCGGCTTGGCGCAACCGGTCAGGATCATCACCCCGGCGTGCCGCAAAAAAGGATCCTCCGCGCCCTGGGTCTCGATCATCCGCAGGCCGTCCGCCACCGCCGCGGCATCGCCCACGCGGCCGAGCGCGATGGAGGCGAACCCGCGGACCCGCGGCGAGGCATCCGCCAACAATCCGCGCAGCGCCGCGCCGGATTCCCGATCCCGCAAAAGCCCCAGCGTTTTCGCCGCCTGCGCCCGCGTCTCGGCGTCCGGATCCGCCAGCAAAGGCCGCAGTTTCCCCACGGCTTTCAGTTGTCCCAGCGTCCAAATTCCCTGCAATTTCGGCAACCCGCTTTTTGCCATAACCGTCGCCGCAACCGGTTCCACCGCCTCCGCTCCGCGACCGCCCAAAGCCACGGAGGCCCGCAGTCGCACTCTCGAATCAGGGTGTCCCAACAACCGGCACAAGTCCGAAACCGACCAATTCCCCACGCCTTTTTTCAACAACTCCGCGGTCTGCGCCACCAAAGGCCGCGCCTGACCCTCCGGCCATTCCATGGTATAGACCGCGCCGGCTCCGGACGGGGCCCAGCCGCCGCCGAAATCCACCACATACAATTTGCCGTCCGGCCCGAAATCCACATCGGAATTTGGAATGCCGGTATGGAAAAGATGCTCGTCCGTCACGCGGTAACCAGCGCCTTCCCGCGACACCTTGAAGTTCCACAGAAAGCACTGGCTGGGCGCGCCTTTGTAGTCGGCGATGAAAAAGCTGTTTTGATAGCGGTCCGGCAGGGACTGTCCCGACGTGAATGTCAGGCCCGACGGACCGTCCGTGAAATTCATCAGCGGAGGCAGGATCCACAAGGGCTGGCCGGCATGCGCGGGCTGCCACAGCTTCTCACTGAGCCAATGTGGCGGCTGGGAAAAACCGCCTTCCTTCAGATAGGCTTTATAAGTCGTCAGCGCCTGATGCCCGATATGCCATCCGCTCTCGCCGCCCTCCATGAGCCAGCAAATCCGCGCGCCATCGCCCTGGTCGCAGTTGTTATCGACCGTGAACAGATCCCCGTATTCATTGAAAGCCAGCTCCTGGGGATTGCGCAATCCATGGTAGATCATTTCCACCCCGGTTCCGTCCGGGCGGCATCGGAAGGCCGCCCCGGTGTCCGGGCTGGAAAAAGTGGCCCCGTCCTTCGTGGTGAAATGATAGCCCCGGTCCCCCATTGAAAAATAAAGCATTCCATCCGGCCCCCAGACCAGTCCGTGCAGGTCGTGTCCTGACAAACTGGTGCGGATCCCCAGCCCATCCAAAAGCACCTCGCGCTGCTCGGCTTTTCCGTCCCCGTCCGCATCCACCAAACGCCAGATTTTCGGCGAGCAGGCCAGGTAAATATCCTTGTTGGCATTCAGTCCCTGCAACACCCCGATGGCCGGCCCATCGACCATGTCGCGGAATCCGCCGGCGAATTCCAGACTCTCGTCCGCCGTCCCATCCCCGTCCTTGTCCGCCAGCCTCACCACCCGGTCCGCCTGCGCGGTGAAATATCCCGGCGTGAACTCCGCTTCATAACGCTTTAGCATTGACCGCCGTTCCTCCAGGTTTTTCACCGCGAGATCGTCCATGATCCAGTTGGTGTGCTGCCGGTTGTCCTCCACACCATTCGCGAAGCGGTAGGTCTCGCACACATAAACCAGGCCATCATCCGTGACCGTCAGCGCCGTCCCGCTCTGCACCTGGGGCGCTTTCGCGAAGGGGTGAATTTTCATCCCCAGCAGCCGCGTCGCCGGATCGGAAGCTTTTAAAGCCGCGGCTTTGTCCACGGTCTCCTCTGCTCCGGGCACCGCCCGCGCGGGCAGAGTCAGCAAACTGGAACAACAAAGGGCGGAATAGAGAACGGGGCGCATGGCTGAAAATGTGGAGGATCCGGGCGTCGCCAAAGAGTAGCTCCCGCACGCCCGCGCAAGCGCAAGCCGGGGCCGTATTTTAACGACAACCCCGCTCCATACGCGGCATTTTTCCCTGTTATCCCATCCAATCCATCCGGCCCCTCCGCGATTGCAAGCCGCTCCGCCCTGCGCTGCTATGGCGGCGTGATCTTTTTGGCAGAATACCTCCACCGTCTCAATCCCGTCCTCATCCGCTTCACGGAAAGCATCCAGCTCCGTTGGTATGGCATCGCCTACGTCATGGGCTTCATGGCCGGATGGTGGCTGCTGGTCCGCTGGGCCCGGAAAGGCGTGGGCGAACTCCGCGAATCCGAAGTCGCCGATTTCATCACCTATGCCGCGCTTTTCGGCGTGCTGCTGGGTGGCCGGCTTGGTTATATGTTGCTTTATGCGCGCACGGAGTTTTTGGAGAATCCCCTGACATTTTTCAAGATCACCAATGGCGGCATGGCCAGCCACGGCGGCATCGCGGGACTGTTCTTTTTCACGCTTTATTTCGCTATCCGCCACAAACGCTCCTGGACCGGCCTCGGCGACAATCTGGTCTGCGCCGCGCCTATCGGATTGTTTTTTGGCAGGATCGCCAATTTCATCAATGGCGAGCTTTACGGCCGGATGACCCATGTCGCGTGGGCGATGAAATTCCCGGAGGAGGCCACCCGCTGGCGCCTGGATTCGCCGGACCCGGACATCGCCGCGAAAGCCGCCGCCGTCCGTGGACTTGCCATCGAAAATGGAGCCGATCCCGAATATTGGCCGGAACAGATCATGTCGCTCTCGCGCGGCAGCAACGCATTCGCCGAGGGCCTCCGTCCGCTGCTCACCGCGCGCCATCCCTCGCAGCTTTACGCCGCCGCGCTGGAGGGAGTGCTGTTGTTCGCCATTCTATACACCATCCGCGAAAAATATCCCAAGGCCCCGCACGGGCTGCTCACCGGACTTTTCTTTATTTGTTATGCCATTCTGCGCATCATTGATGAACAATTCCGCGAGCCCGACCGCCATATTTATGGTTTCACCGAAGGCCAGTATTATTCACTGTTCATGATCGCCGTCGGCATCGCTTTCCTGATATACGCCAAAATGCGGCCGGCCCGCACGGTCTGAAACGAATGCAAACAATCCGCCCGATTCATTGCGGAGTTCCCGGCATGTGCTATAATTGCGACTTTGCATGATTCAGGCCTCCTTTGAAAAAACCGGTGCTGGCAAGTTGCCGGTCTACGTGATCGGACATAAAAACCCGGATACAGACGCCATCTGTTCCGCGCTCGGCTGCGCGGAACTCCTCCGGCTCACCCGCTATCCCGATGCCGTGGCGGCCTGCTGCGGCGGCCTGAACCCCCGCACCCGCTGGGTCCTGGAGCGCGCCGGACTGGAGGCCCCTCATCTCATCATGGACCTCCGCCCCACCGCGGAAACCATCTGCCGCGCGGATGTCATCAAAGCCCACGAACACGAAACCTTCCTCGACGTCTATCAACGCATGGAGCGCGCCGAAGTCCGCACCATTCCCATCGTGGATGCGGAGGGCCACGTGACCGGCATCGCCAGCATTCAGGACCTGTTGAAGCTGCTCCTTCATAACATAGAGGACAAAGCCGAAGCCCGCCGCGTGCGCACGACCATCGCCAATATGGCCCGCACGCTCGAAGGGCACATCGCCTGCGGCAAGGACCTGGACACCGAATTGGACTTCATCCTGACCGTTAGTGCCTCCAGTGAGGAAACGGTGGAGGACCGGCTCCATGAATATCCCCGCGAGCAACTCGTGGTCGTGGTCGGCGACCGGCCGGAAGTCCACCGCATGGCGCTCGAAGTCAAAGTCCGCGCCATCGTCCTGACAGGTGGCGCCCAGATGGCCCCGGACCTCCTGGAGCGCGCCCGCAAGGAAGGCTGCGCCGTGCTTTCCTGCCACCATGACACCGCCAGCACCACCCAGCTGATCCGCTGCTCGCGGCGCATCGCCGATGCCGTGGATCGGAACTTCAAGTCCTTCGGAGCCAAAACCCACATCGCCAATCTGCGCACGGAAATCCAGCACGTCCCCCAGGCGCTCTTCCCCGTGGTGCGCGAGGACACCGGAGAATTGGTGGGCGTTTTCTCGAAATCCGACCTCTTGGAACCGCCCCGGCAGCGGCTGGTTCTGGTCGACCATAACGAACTTTCCCAGGCCGTCCCAGGCGCCGCCGATGCGAATATCCTGGAAGTCCTGGACCACCACCGCCTCAGCGGAAATCTGGTCTCGCGCGAGCCTATCCGTTTTATCAACGAACCCGTCGGCTCCACCTGCACCATCGTGGCGCGGCTCTATCAGTTATCGAATCTCCGCCCTTCCCCGGCGATCGCCATCTGTCTTTGCGCCGGATTGATCAGCGACACCCTCAACCTGACCTCCCCCACCACCACCGCCACGGACCGCGAGGTCCTCAGTTGGCTGGCCGGCCAGGCGGGAATTGTGGTGGAGGATTTCTCCCGGAGTTTCTTCGCCGCCGGTTCCCTGCTCCGCTCTTCGCCCGCCGAAACCATCCTCAACACGGACCGCAAGGAATTCGTGGAGAACGGATGGAGCATCAGCATCAGCCAAATCGAGGAGCTCAGTCTGGAACACTTCCCCAGCCGCGCGGACGACCTGCGCGCCGCCTTGGTCGCCCTCGCCCATGACCGCAAGCAGGACTTCGCCTGCCTTATCGTCACGGACATCCGCTCCCATAACAGTTTGTTGCTCGTGACCGGAAGCCAGTCGGTTATTGATGAAATCGACTTTCCTCACATGGCCCCCGACCTTTTTGAAATGGACGGAGTCGTCAGCCGGAAAAAGCAATTTTTCCCCTTCATCAGCCGGGTCCTCGCCCGCGCCAAACCGCGCCCCGAGGCCGCGATCTGACGAGCAGCGGCCGCTGAATACCGCCCCCTAAAAATTGATTCATCCGCAAACCAGCTTCCATCAAAATGGAATACTGAGCGTCAGCGAACCGAAGGTCTGGCCGCCGTCCTGACCGCGGAATTCCTCGGTGCGGTAAACATAGGCATAGGTCAGGGTCATGTCCTTGTAATTCACGGATAGACCCGCGCCAAGGTCGCCCACGAAGGGAAGTTTATCCACGGACGGACTGTCGCCGAAGGTGTTGCCATCCAGGAAAATATCGCGGGCCACCGCGCGGCCTTCGCCACGGATGAAAACATGGGTGCCGAAATTCGACCAGCGGTTCCGCGCGGCGCGTTGTCCGCCTTCGACGGGAGTGGTGGTGGTGGCGGCGGCTCCGATGGTTTCGGTTCCGAAGTCGTCAGGAAGATTATAACCAAACCGCACCTCCGATCCCACGGCGGCGGAGATGTTCACATTGCCCAGATTGGCGCCCGCATACGGCAGCATTTCCCAATCCCAGCCATCGCGACGCGTGTGCGCCGGCCAGCGCCAGGTGCGTTGAAATCCCAGCACCACGCCGAATTCATCGTGCAGTTGATTGTCCCATCCCTGTGCCTTCGGAATGTCCCGCAGTTCATGCACCAAATCCTGCGTTTCATGGGCATAGGCGGAGGGCCCGACCACGCCGATATTGAGTGTCAGGGAATTCCTGACTTCGGAATTTTTCCAGA
>JAQGPD010000639.1 GCA_028293305.1 Verrucomicrobiales bacterium
CCGCCGCCCGCCGCGCCCCACTCCCGGCCCGCGCCGCCGTGCCGCTCCTGGCCACGGCCGCCGCCGCCTGGTTCCTGCTTCCCACCGCCACCGCCCGCGCGCAGTCGGATCCCCGCGCCGCCTACAATCAAGGGGCCGCCGCCTATGAAAATAACAACTTCCAGGGAGCCGCCGATCTTTTCAAATCCTCCCTCGCCACGACGGACCTCGCTCTCCAGGCCAATGCCTATTACAATCTCGGAAACAGCCACTATCGGATAGGCGGGACGACCCGGGACGAAAACTTCGACGCCACCGTGAAATCCTGGGAGGACGCCATCAAAGCCTACCGCGACGCCCTGCAATTGGATCCTGACAACTCCGACGCCCGCTATAACATCGCCCTCGTGGAAAAAAAATTGGAACAACTGCGCCAACAACATCCGGAGGAGGACAAGAAAAACCAGGAGCAGAAAAAAGAGCAGAAAAAAGAGCAGGAGAAAAACAAGGAACAGGAAAAAAAGGACAAGCAGGAACAGAAGGACAAGCAGGATCAGGAAGATCAGAAAGGCGAAAAAGGAGACAAAGCGGACCAAAAGGACGCCGGAAAACCCGGCAAGGACAAGGATTCCGGGGACGGCTCCAAACCGGACGGCGACCCGCAGAACGGTGAGAAAAAAGACGGGGGGAAGGACGGGGAAAAATCCGGCGAGTCCAAAGACGGAAGCAGCCAGGACCCCAACGGCAACCCTGACAAATCCGGACAAAAACCAGGCGAAAAAGGCGACCAGCCCGGTTCCGATCCTGACAAAAAATCCGGCGACCCCTCCCAGGACGGCGAAGGAAAGGAAGGCCAGGAAAAAAATCCCGACGGCACCCCGAAATCCTCCAAGGACGGCAAGGAACAAGGCGAAGGAAAACCCGGCGACAGCAAAAAATCCAACAAGGAGGATCCGGATGGAAAATCCACCAGCGAACAACGCCGCGAGGTCCGGCAGATGACTCCGGAGGAAGCCCAGCAACTCATCCAGATGATGCGTCAGGAACAACGCACCGTCATCCCCATGGCCCGCCCGCAGCCGCAGCGTGGAAAATACGTCGATCCCAACAACACCACCAAAGGCAAAACATGGTAGTCCCCCCTCCATCCCGGGGCTTCCGCCTGCCCCGTTTTTTTCCTAACCGCCAGCTGACCGGACCACCCGCGCCCGGCGGCCTCCGCGGACTTTTCCTGGCACTTTTTCTCATCCTCCTTTCTGCCTTGGCGCAGGCGCAGGACTTCACCGCCACCCTCGCCCAGGACTCGGTTCCCGAAGGCCAGGGCGCGCAGTTGACCATCAAAGTCAGCAAAGGAAACCTGACCAGTGTCGAATTCCCGGAGGTTCCGGATCTCATCGCCCAACAGACCGGATCGAGCGCCCAGATGGAGATGAGTCCGGAGGGCACAAAACGGTATATTGTGGTGCATTACATGATAGGCTCCATGAAGGCTGGATCCTACACGGTGCCGCCCATCACCCTCACCATCGACGGCCAGGACTACAAAACGCAATCCTTCAAACTCACCGTCACCCCCTCCCCCAACCGCGCCCCCGCCGGCCTGAACCCTTCCAACAATTCCAACCCCGCCAACAGTCCCCTGACCACGCCGGAACAAACCGCCGAGAATGCCGGTTTCCTAACCGTGCAGCTGGCCGGCAAGGAACGCAAACACGTCTGGGTCGGCGAGATCGCGCCCGTCCGCATCACGGCCTGGTTCCGGCCGGAATCCAACCCTTCCCTCGTGGCCCCCCTGCAGACCGAGGGCTCATCCTTCACGCTTCACAACCTCAGCCCCCGCCCCTCCCAGGACCAGGAGGTTCTGGGCGGAAAACAATACCTGACCGTCACCTGGTTCGGCGGCCTTTCCGCCACCAAAGCCGGCACTTCCCCGCCCGATCTCTCACTCAAAGTGTCGGTCGCCTCGCCGGATCCCCACAACCGCCGGCGCCCGTCGGGAGATCCTTTTCTGGATCAATTTCTCGGCAACCGCATGATCCGCAAGGAAGCCGTGCTGCACTCCAAAACCGACGCCTCGGCCCAACTGGAAGTCCGCCCGCTTCCCACCGAGGGCCAGCCGGCCGACTTCCAGGGCGCGGTTGGAAAATTCAAGTTCGGCGCGCCTCAATTTCCCTCGGAATGGCGCACCGGCGAGCCCGCCTCGATCTCCGTGGCCATTGAAGGCGAGGGAAATTTCAATCTCCTCCAACAACCCGTCCTGACATCCGACCACTCCTGGAAATCCTATCCCGGAAAGTCCAACTTCACTCCGCGGGACGCCGCCTCCTTTTCCGGCGCCACCACCTTCCAGTTCAGTCAGGTTCCCCGCCAAAGCGGTCCCCAACAGATCCAGCTCACCGCCAGTTATTTCGATCCGGATCTCGCTTCCTATCAAACCATTTCCACCCCGCCCGTCACCATCAATGTGACCGGCACCGACCTCCCGCCCGAGCCCGAAGTCAAAGCCCCCGCCACCGCCGCCACCCCTCCGCCCGCCGAACCCGGCCTCGCGCCGCAGCGCGTCGGAGCCGGTTTTTCCTCGGACCTCCGCCCGCTCTTTCTCCGTCCCGCTTTCAAGGCCAATGCGGTTCTTTGCCTGGCCATCAGCCTCGGTGCGCTGCTCCTCAGATACCACCGCCATCACCACCGCAACCCCAACCGTCTCGCCCGCATCGCCAGGGAAAAAGCCTATCAATCCGCTCTCTCCCAGGCCCACGCCGCCGCCTCCCTGCAGGATGTCCCCGCCTTTTTCCAGGCCGCCCGCACCGCCCTCCAATACCGCCTGGCCGCCCTCTGGCACCGCCCCGCCCCCGCCATCACCACCGCCGACGCCGACAAACACCTCCCCCGCGACTCGCCCGTCCTGACATTCCTCCGCGAGGCCGACCGCCTCGACTACAGCCCCCACAACACCCTCACCGCCGCCACCCTTCCCACTTGGCAGGCCCACTTCCGTCAGGCGCTCGACTCCCTGCCGTCCGCCTGATCCTATCCATTTCCCAGACTGCCTCCCATGCGCCCCACCGCACCCGCCAGCGTTCTCAAGCTCCTGCTTTTCCTCCTCCTGCCGGCACTGCTCCATGCCGGTCCCTGGGAGGACGCAAATGCCGCCTTTGCCGACGGAGCGTATTCGAGGGCCTTGCCGCTCTACCAGGAATCCATCGACCGCGACGGACCTTCCGCGGCGCGGCTGCTGAACCTTGGAAACACCTACGCGAAGCTGAATCTGACTGGCCCCGCGGTCCTCGCCCTGGAGCGCGCGGCCATGCTGGCGCCCCGCGATGCGGATATCCAAACCAGCCTCAAAGCCGTCCGCCCATCCTTCCTGACGCCGCTGCCGGAGCCGCCCTGGTGGCAAAGCCCGCTGCATTGGCTCAGCCTGCATGAGTGGTCCTGGCTGACGGCCCTCGGATTGGTTATGACCGCCCTCTCCATCGCCGCATGGGCGGTTCCCTTCGCGGGATTTTCAAAATTGTCAGGATTGCCGGCATTTGCTTTTTTGCAGCGCTGGAAAACGCCAGGGTTATCCAAACTTGGCGCCCGGATTGGCCTCGGCCTCGCCCTCGGCGGAAGTCAGGACGGCCGGCGCATCCGGCACATGCTGCCGTGGATTTTTGGATGCGGACTTTTTCTGGGCCTTTCCGGAACTCTTGCCCTGGTCATCCGCCAGCCGGAAACAAATCTCGCCATCCTCACCGCCGGGGAACCCGCGCTGCTGCTTTCACCCTTTGAAAACGCCGAACCCATTTCCGCCCCTCCGCCCCATCCCGGTCAGGCCGTGATCCCCGGCGAGGTCCATGGCGATTGGGTGCACCTCTCCATCCCCGGCACCGACAATGCCGGTTGGGCCCCTTCCAAGGACGTCGCCCTCATCATCCCCCCTCCCCCGCGAACCTCCGGCAAATAGTCGGATTTCGCTGGACACTTTCCTCCCGCGAACCGTAATAACCGCGTCCCTCCGGGCCTTTCCCCGAGGCATCCCCCCTTCCAAATCACTCCAACCTCCTCATTCCCATGTCCCACCCGCTCCCCAAACTCCACAACGCCATGTGGCCCGGTCTCGTCGGCAAAGGCTCCCCCGGCGCCGAACCCTTCATCGATCTCGACACCATGCTGAGCTATACCGCCGCCGCGGAAGTCGATGGCCAGAAATTCGATGGCGTGGACCTCTTCCTTTTCGACCCCCACACCAACATCGATATTTCCGAGGACGACCTCAAAGCCATGGCGGATAAAATCGCCGGCCACGGCCTCGCCGTCGGTTCCCTCGTCGCCCCCGTCTGGCCCGGCACCGTCGGTGACAGCGCCGCCGGCGATGCCGAAGCCCGCGCGAAATTCGTCCTCGCCGTGGAAAAAGCCTGCCGCATCGGCGGCCTCCTGAATGCCCACGGCGTCCGCCAATACGGCGTCATCCGCATTGACTCCGCCGGCGGCGTGGACACCTACGCGGCTGATCCTTTCGGCACCACCAAGCGCATTGCCGAAACCTTCCGCGAAGCCGGAAAAGTCGCCGCCGACCACGGCGAACGTCTCGCCGCCGAAGGCGAAATCTGTTGGGGCGGCATGCACTCCTGGCGCGCCATGCTGGACACCCTCGAGGCGACCGGCATGCCCGGCACCGTGGGATTCCAGGCCGACCTCGCCCACACCTACCTCTATCTCATGGGCTACAACGCGCCGGAATCCGCCCTCCTCCAGGAAGGCTACTCCCCGGAACAATTCCACGCCGCCTACACCACCATGACGGATGCCCTCCGCCCCTGGACCATCGACTTCCACGTCGCCCAAAACGACGGCACCGTCCACGGTTCCGGCAGCCACGACAAAACAGGCCGCCATTGCCAGGCCGACGATCCGAACGGAAAACTCGACATCACCTCCGCCTCCGGTTACTGGCTGCAAGGCGCCAAGGAGCGCGGCATCAAACACCTTTGCTGGGACGGCTGCATGTTCCCCAACGAGGTCCTCCACCGCCCCGCCACCTGGAACGCGATCCTCGCCGCCATGCTCAAAGTCCGCGACGCCCACGGCTGGTCCTGACATGAACTTGGATCCTGGCAAAGCACTTGATCCTGACAAACCCTGACATCCCTCGCCCGTCCGGCATTTTGCCCGCCGATGTGTGACCACCCTTCCGGAGGGGGACCTTCTCCCCCTCCGTAAAACCGGAGTTTTTCTCCGACTATTCCCACCCCCCGGAACATGCCCGTCCTATCCCTCACCGACGACACCAAAAAATACCCCGCC
>JAQGPD010000642.1 GCA_028293305.1 Verrucomicrobiales bacterium
GGTGCGGTGCGGTGCGGTGGAAAAGCAGCTAGGTGACTGTGCGGTGGGGGAGGGACGGAAAGGACGGAAAGGACGAAAGGGACGAAAGCGACGTGGGAAAAAAGGACGTGGACGAAAGTTAGGTGGAAAGAAAAGCTTTGGGCAAAAGGCCGTGGGCTGAAAGCCTGTGGGCCATGCGGGCGGGGGCGGGGGCGGGGGAGCTAAGCGGGCGTTGGCCGGGGTTTCAACCGTAAGCGGGCGCTGGGAGTGTTGAAAATAGGGATTGGATGGCGCGGGGATTCCGGTGCAGGGATGGGCCTATGAATCCCGTGGAATCTATTGGCGAATTTCTGGAAACCTGGCCGGCGCTGGACCTGCCGGGGGTGGCGCATGGACTTGTCAGGCGCGTGCAGGGCGTGCCGGTGGCTCTGGATAAAACGGAGGTTTTGGCGCGGCTGCGGCCGTGGCATGAGGCGGCTGTCGGGCGGCTGGGGTTCAGTTTGGATAACGTTTTCACGGCGGAGCAGACGCATGGGGCGGAAATTGCCAGGATCACTGCCGCATCGCCCCGCTGGACGCCGGTGGTGGATGGTTTGATGACGGATGAACCGGGAATTTTGCTGGGGATCCACACGGCGGACTGCGCGCCGGTTTTCGTGGTGGACCCCGTTAGGAAAGCGGTCGCGCTTTTGCACAGCGGACGTAAAAGCACGGAGGCGGGCATCACGCCGCGGGCGGTGCGGCTGATGGCGGAGGCGTATGGCTCGCGGGCGGCGGATTTGATAGTCCAGATCGGGCCCTGCATCCGGCCGCCTTTGTTTGAGGTGGATATCGCGGAGATGATCCGGCGCGATGCCGTGGCGGCGGGCGTTCCGGCGGACCGGGTTTTGGATTGCGGCACCTGCACGGGGGCGGGCGTGGACCGTTATTATTCCTATCGGGTCGAGAAGGGAAAAACGGGCCGGCTTTTGGCGTTGCTGGGTTTGGTCTGACCTGTTAGCCTTAAAACCACGCACTATGGGAGCATCTTTGTCATGGCTGGTTTGCGATTCAAAACACTTGGACAGCCTCAAGGATTTGCTTGAGGCAAAGGATAAATCTTCAGATCAGGATTGTAGCCTTTGCGTTACCGTCACACCAAATGAGAAGCTTTTCATGTTCGAGGCCCGTCGTCGTCCTTGGGCATTTCACCGAGACGAGGAGCGAAAACGACTTTCGGTAGGGCGAGATGTCTTCTTTTGCATGCTGGAGGAACATGTGATGGCGTCCGAAATCGCTTTTTGGCAGGACGGTGTAGAAATGTGGAGGGTGGAACACAACCTCGAGAAGGGAGTTTACCACCTGGATGACCGAGGAAATCCCCCACCTTCATTTGAAAGAATAAAGAGGGCAAGATTTGAGGAGCAAGAGAAGGCGGGTGGAGAAGACTGTGGAGTTGATTATGTTATCTCAATACCGATGGATCTGGCTGGGGAATTTACGGGTTACGCTGAGGAACCTACTGGAACCTATTTGGAGTGGTCATGCCCCAAGCCCCCAAAGCCTGTCGGAATTTTGGGACGCCTCTTCGGAAGACAAAAATAACTAACAAGACGACGGAGGCAACTCCGCTGCGCTCCGTGCCTCACCTTGACCTGTTCGGCGCGGTGAAATCCTGGTTGCCACGGCGGGGAAGGCTGGACTACTTCCCGGTCTCATGTCGATGCCCCGATTCCTGTTTTGCTTTGCCCCCCTGGTTGTTTTGTTGGCCGGACCTGTTTCTGTCAGGGCCCAGGCACCGGCGCCCGCCGCCCCGCCCGCGGAGGCGGACATGATCCATCCCGCGCCGAAGATCGAGTGGGAAGCCATCGCGGAGCTGCCGCCGCGCGCCGGATTTGAAAAAGCGGAAGGCCTGGCCGGGGTTTTCGCGGGTGCGCAGGGGGACGTGCTGATGATCGCGGGCGGGACGAATTATTCCGGTCAGGGCTTCAGCCCCGGTCTGCCCCGCGCCTGGTGGCCGGATGTTTATGTGCTCCAGCGCAAATACACCCCCGAGCAAAAAACCGTCTATGAATGGCTGCCCGCCGGCGCCGAATTGCCTCGCAGCCTGGCCTATGGCGCCTCCGCGAACACCCCGGACGGCGTGCTGTGCATCGGCGGAGCGGAAATGAACAAGGTCACGGACGAGTGTTTTTTGATGAAATGGGACGCAACGGAAAAGAAGGTCGTCTTTGAGAACTATCCGAAACTCCCCCTCCCTCTGGCCTGTGCCACCGCGGTGCGCATCGGGAACACCGTATATGTCCTCGGCGGATCCTCACAAATGCCCCCCGGCCGCGGCACCAACACTTTTCTGGCGCTCGACCTGACCAAAAAGGGCGATGAAAAAGCCTTCGTCTGGAAAGCGCTCCCCGCCTGGGACGGGCCGGGACGTATTTTCCCCATCGCCGCGGCGAGCCTGGAAAATGGTCTGGAAAGCATCTATCTTTGCGGCGGGCGCGACCCCGGCGGCGAGCCGGATTTCCTGACGGATCTTCATAAATTCAACCCCGCCAAACGCGATTGGGCCATCCTCGGCGACATCGTTGATCCGCGCGGCCACGCCTCCTCCGTCATGGCCGCTCCGGCGTTCCATGTGCCGCCGCACCATTTGGTTATTGTCAGCGGAACCGACCAGGATTTGGTCAGGATGATGGAGAACAACACGCGGAAAATCGAAGCCGTGGACGCCGAGGAGGAAACGGCGCGGGCGAAGTATAACAAATTACTGATCGACAACTACCCCGGCTACACCCGCACCGTCATGGCCTACGACGCTGAAGTGGGCGAGTGGAGCAGCATCGGAAATTTCCCCGGCCAAGCGTGCCTGACCACCCCCAGCGTGAACTGGGACGGCGCCATCATCATCCCCGGCGGCGAAACCGGCCCCGGCAAACGCAGCCCCAAAATCTGGCAGGCCACCGTCCGCAAAAAAGCCGCCGTAGTGGAATAACCGGTGGCTGGTGGCTGGTGGCGGGTGGCGGGTGGCGGGTGGCTGGTGGCTGGTCGCGGTGAAGCACGGCGGACGGCGGACACGAGGATAGGCGATTAGGATTTTTACTAACCGCTAATGAACACGAATGAACGCGAATGAACGCTAGAGCATTTTAAATATTGACGTAGTCACCGTCCGACCCCGGAGGGGTTAAATCTTTATAGCCATAGTCACCCGTTAAATTCCAGCTCCGGAGGAGCGACATCTGGCTTCATCGAAAAAGAATATGCCGCTCCTCCGGAGCTCGATGTTTTTTCGCATGTCGGTGGCTATAAAGATTCCGGCCCTCCGGGCCTAATATTGCACAGACGTGGCGGCTACGGCATTATTTTAACTGCGCTAATCCGGAAAGCTGCGCAGGGCCACCTTTTCCAGAGAATCCATTCGCGTTCATTGGCGTTCATTCGCGGTTAGGAAAACCACCGATTTGAGCGGAAGGGTGGGAACCGGGAATGGGACTGTCGGGGCCCGTTGGCCTTGGCTCGGTGGTTTTCTTACCGCGAATGCACGCGAATATCCGCTAATCCGGATCACTGAGCAGGAGTTCTTCCCATGTTTTTATAACATGGTTGAATGCTTCCGATGGGTGGCCGGAGGTGCCGGCGTGGTAATCCCGCTGCGGTGTTTGCCGGGTGGTTGGGGCCGCCGGAGTGGGCGGTGCGCCCGGCGACATTCTGCTGGAGGCGGGGGCGGGAGTCGAACCCGCCAATGGAGGTTTTGCAAACCTCTGCCTTACCGCTTGGCTACCCCGCCGCTTGCGCAGTGCCACGGATCGTAATGCGCTCCGGGCCGCTGTCAATGCGGTGTGTGCGGGTTGGGGGAGTTTTGATGAAACGGAACGGAAATCCCACTTTCCGGATTCCACCGCAGCCCCGGCGCCTTGGCCCGGGCGTAGGTCCAAGGGCTGAATCCGATCCCCCGGATCCACCCCGCGCCCCCCGGAAATGCCCCCGCAGCGATGCCGAAAATGCGCGCCCACGGGGGAATCCAACCTTTTTGATCGTTGTTGACCGTTCAGTCAACTTCCGATTGCCACCGGCCTGCCTTGTGCTCCGTTCCACTACTTACATCCCGTTATGAATATCGCCCCCCGTCTGACGCTGGTCTCCTTTGCGTTCCTCGTTTCCTGCACCGTCGGACCCAACTATCAGTCCGCTGTCCCGGCGGATACCGCCGCGCCCTTTGTCACTCCCGGAGCCGACGCCTCGGGCACCGGGGACATCACGACCTGGTGGAGAAAATTCAATGACTCCCGGCTCAACACCCTCATTTCCCGCTCCATCGCCGCGAATCAGGACCTGAAAATAGCCGCCAGCCGCGTCGCCGAAGCCAAAGCCGCCCGGACCATCGCCCGGGCCGATTTCTTCCCGCAGGTCACTGCCGGCGGCTCCGCCACCCGCAGCCAAGGCAGTGAAGCGGCCTCCAACCCCGCCTTCGGAGGCGGCGGCCAGACTTCCAACAGCTTCAACCTCAACCTCGATGCCTCCTGGGAGCCGGACATTTTCGGCGGCACCCGGCGCAATGTCGAAGCCGCCACCGCCGACGTGCAGGCCGCGGCGGAAAATGTGCGCGATGTCCGCGTCGGATTGGTGTCCGAAGTCGCCACCGCCTATCTGGAACTCCGTGGGTATCAGGCCCGTAAGAGCGTGGCGGAACGGAACTTGAAATCCCAGCGCGACACCTTGGAACTCACCCGTAGCCGCCAAGCCGCGGGGGTCGCCAATGACCTCGACGTCGCCCGCGCCGAGGCGCAGACCGAGTCCACGGCCGCCACGCTGCCGGTGTTCGAAGCCTCGCTGCGCCGCAGCATTTACCGTCTCGGCGTCCTGCTCGGCGGGCCTCCCGGAAACGTCGTGGACGAACTCATCGGCGCCAAAGCCCAACCGCTCGCGCCACCCGCCGTGCCGGTCGGACTGCCCAGCGACCTCGTCCGCCGCCGTCCGGATGTGCGCCGTTCCGAGCGCCAGCTCGCCGCCGCGACCGCCCGCATTGGCGTGGCCACCGCGGATCTGTATCCCCGCTTTTCCCTCACCGCCCGCACCGGATTGTCCGCCCTGGAAGTCGAGGAGCTATTCAAAGGAAAAGCCGGCCTCTGGTCCCTCGGGCCCAGTCTGAGCTGGCCCGTTTTCACCGCCGGCAAGATCCGGGGGAACATCGCCGTGCAGAACGCCCGCCAGGAACAAGCCGCGCTGACGTTTGAAAAAACCATCTACACCGCCCTCGAGGACGTGGAGGGGAGCCTCATCAGCTTCGGTCAGGAGCAAAAA
>JAQGPD010000641.1 GCA_028293305.1 Verrucomicrobiales bacterium
AAGGAAACTTGGTTGAGCCGTTATGTTGGATAGCGTTTGCTGTTCGGGTGATGCTGATTTCATGGGTTTTGTGAGGAAATGGAATATTTTTGTGAGGAGGCGAATATTCCGCCGTCCCCCGCGCCAAATTGAGGTTGCGCCGCCGCCTGCCCCGTCCTCCCCTTGCGCATGACAAGTCCTGACAGAGGTGCCCTGGATGGTCTCAAACTCGACCGCACCGCATCCGCCCCCCGCCGATCTTTCCCTTGGGGCTTGATAATATTTTTGCTGCTCATCCCGGTAGCCGCCGTCGCCGCCTGGATGTTTTGGCCGCGTGGTCCGGAATATAAGACCATGCTGGTGCGTTCCACCTCGGCCGCCGCCCCTGCCACGGCCGCCGGCGCCACGCTGCTCAACGCCTCGGGCTACGTCACCGCCCGCCGCGCCGCTACGGTTTCCGCGAAGGTCACCGGAAAGGTCACGGAGGTCCTCGTCGAGGAAGGAATGAAGGTCGCCGACGGGCAGATTGTCGCCCGCATTGACAACTCCAATGCCCTCGCCGGACTCCATCTTTCAGAAGCCAGGCTGGAGGCCGCGCGCCGCACTCTGGAGGAAACGAAGCCCACCCTGACATTCGCGGAGCTGGAGCTGCAGCGGTTTGTGAAACTCCGCGCCAGCAATGCCGCCAGCCAGTCCGACATCGCCCGCGCGGAGTCCGAGGTCGCCGCGCTGAAGGCCCGCCAAATCCGACAGGAAGCCGACATCACCGTGGCCGAGCGCTCCGTGGATGAATGGAAACAACAAGTCGACGACACCATCATCCGCACCTCCTTCGCCGGCGTGGTCACCACCAAGGACGCCCAGCCCGGCGAGATCATTTCCCCCATGTCCTCCGGCGGCTTCACCCGCACCGGCATATGCACCGTGGTGGATATGACCTCATTGGAAATCGAGGTCGATGTCAGCGAAAGCTATCTGAACCGCATCCAGCCCAACCAGCCCGCCGAGGCCACGCTGGATGCCTATGGCGACTGGCGCATCCCCTGCAAAGTCACGGCCATCATCCCCACCGCCGACCGCCAGAAAGCCACCGTCAAAGTCCGCGTCGCCTTCCTCGCCCTCGACCCCCGCATTCTCCCGGAAATGGGCGTGAAAGTCGCTTTCCAAAGCGCCGCTCCGCCGCCCGGGACCCAGCCCGACGCCACCCCCGCGAAATCCGTTATCGCCATCCCGGAATCCGCCCTGACCGAAGTCAACGGCCGCCGCGTGGTGTGGGTTTTCCATGATGGCAAAGCCGAGCGCCGCGCCGTCACCGTGAGCCGCACCACGGGTGGCGAAGCCGTGCTTGCCGCCGGCCTGAATGCGGGCGAAAAGATCATCACCAATCCGACTCCCGCCCTCACCGATGGCGCCGCCGTCCGCGAAGCAAAACCATGAGCACCGCCGATTCCACCCTCGTCCGTATCCGCGAAGTCACCAAAATTTTCCACCGCGGATCGGAGGACATCAACGTCCTTTCCTCGCTGGACCTCACCGTGGCGCGGGGGGAATTCCTCGCACTCATGGGCCCTTCCGGCTCCGGGAAATCCACCCTGCTGAACTTGATAGGCGGCCTCGACCGCCCCACCCGCGGCAGCGTGGAAATCGATGGCGACCGCATCGACCGGCTCAGTGAAAAGGAGCTCGCCGCGTGGCGCGCGAGGCACATCGGATTCGTTTTTCAATTCTACAATCTGATGCCCGTCCTGACCGCTCAGAAAAACGTGGAATTGCCTCTCCTCCTCACCAATCTTTCCGCGGCCCAACGCCGCAGCCACGCGGAAAACGCGCTTAAAGTCGTGGGCCTTTCGCATCGCCTGAAACACTACCCGCGCACCCTTTCCGGCGGGGAACAGCAACGCGTCGGCATCGCCCGCGCCATCGCCACCGACCCCACGATCCTCCTCTGCGACGAGCCCACCGGCGACCTCGACCGGAAGTCCGGCGACGAGATCCTGACACTTCTTCAGACCCTCAACAAAGAGCAGGGAAAAACCATCATCATGGTCACCCACGACCCCCACGCCAGCGCCCGCGCCAGCCGCACCGGGCACCTTGACAAAGGCCGGCTCGCCGACTCCGCGCCTCTGGACTGATCCCCGCCCTCCGCCATGAAATACCTCGGCCTCATCTGGAGCAATTTTAAACGGCACAAGCTGCGCACGGTCCTCACCCTGGGCAGCATCTTCGTCGCCTTCATGCTCTATGGCTTCCTCACCGCCATCAGCGACGCCTTCACCGCGGGGGTGAAAACCGCCGATGCCGACCGCCTCATCGTCCGCCACAAAGTCTCGCTCATCCAGACGCTTCCGGTCAGCTACGGCCCCCGCATTTCCCAGATTCCCGGCGTGCGCACGGTCACGCATATGACGTGGTTCGGCGGGATCTATCAGGAGCCTAAAAACATGTTCGGCAGCTTCCCGGTGGAGATCGAGACCTTCTTCAGCCTCTACCCGGAATTCACCCTACCCGCCGCCGATCTGGACCTGTGGACCAAGACCCGGAACGGCGCCATCATCGGCCGCACCCTGGCGGACCGCTTCGGCTGGAAAGTCGGGGACCGCGTTCCCCTGACATCTCCCATCTGGGGCGAGCCGCCCAATGCCGCCGCCTGGGAATTCGAGATTTGCGGCATCTTCGACACCACCAAAAAGGGCGCCGACACCAGCGGGATGTATTTCCGTTATGACTACTTCGACGAGGCGCGCAGCCGCGGCAAAGGCGAGGTCGGATGGTATATTGTCCGCACCGCCGACCCCTCGCAGGCCGATGCCGTCGCGAAGAAGATCGATGACCAATTCGCCAACTCGCCTTACGAAACCAAAGCCGAGCCCGAAGGCGCCTTCGCGGCCGGCTTCGCGCAACAAATCGGCGACATTGGAAAAATCCTCATTGCCGTCCTCAGCGCCGTGTTTTTCACCATCCTGCTAGTCGCCGGAAATACGGTCAGCCAGTCCGTCCGCGAACGCACCGAGGAAATC
>JAQGPD010000003.1 GCA_028293305.1 Verrucomicrobiales bacterium
CCGTTTCCCATCGCGGCTATAACACAAACATCCCCCCGTCGGCCGCACCTCCTCCCCGGCTCCTTCCACCAGCCCCAGCGACCGCTTCAGCCGCCAGGCGCCGGGCTCCCAGATCCGCAGGGTCCCATCCAGCGAAAGCGTCGCCAACTCCCCGCCACCGGGCTTGAAAACCGCCGACAACACCTGATCCCGATGCGCCTGCACCGTCGATGAAACCTCGCCGCTCCGGCGGTCGCGGATCCTCAACCGGCCGCCTTTCCCGGCCGACACCAAATAACGTTCATCCTCCGCCAACACCGGCGCCGCGCCCTCCGGATGCTCCCAGGATTCCTCTTCCCTCAAATACGTTTCCGACCACCGGCGGACGCGTCCATCCGCTCCGCCGGAGACCAATGACCCCTCCTCCCATAACAAACTTTGCAGCGCCCCCCGGTGAGCCTGGCGGGACTGCGTTTCCTTCCCTCCCGCATCCCACACCGCCACCGTCCTATCATCCCCGGCGGTCACCACCGCCGTGCCATCCTGACAAAATCTGACGGCGTTCACCGCCCGCAAATGCCCCTCCATCACCGCCTCCAGCTTCCACGTCTCCACATTCCATAGCCGCACCGCGCCATCCTGCCCGGCCGCCACCAGCCGCGCCCCGTCCGGCCGGTAATCAATCGATGTCAGGGCCTGCGCCGAGCTGATCACCGAGTTCTTCAGCAAGCCGGATTCCAAATCCCAAAACCGCAACGTCCCGCTCCGGTCCGCCGAGGCCAGCGTCCGCCCATCCGGGCTGAAGCGCACCGCCGTCACCGCGCTCGTATGCCCGGTCAGCCGCCGCGGCTCCTCCTTGCCATCCGGCCTCCAGAGGATCACCGCGCGGTCCGCCCCGCCCGTTGCTATCAACTTCCCGCCCTCCGCCGTGTCCAGGCACAGCACCTCGCCCGCATGCGCCGCGTGCGATCCCGTCTCCTTGCCCTTCGTCGTTTCCCAGCGCCGCACCGTCCCGTCATACCCCGCCGTCACGATGCTATCCTCACTTAAAAACCGCACCGCGCTCACTCCCGATTTTTGCATCACGCCGCGCGTTCCGACGCGCTTCCCATCCTCCACATTCCAAAACTTCACCGTCCCATAGTGACTCGCCGTCACCAGCCAAGCGCCGGACGGACTGTAGTCCAGTCCTTGAATCTCCGCCACCTCGCCCGTGATCAACACCCTCTCCGCGCCGCCCGCCGGATCCCAGAACCGCACCGTCTGATCCGCCCCCGCCGAGGCAAAACTCCGCCCGTCCGGACTCATCGCCAACGCATGCACCGACGCGCTGTGCCCTGGCATTTCATGCAGCCGCCGCCCGTCCCGCATGTCGCGGATCCCCACCGTCTGATCCTCGCTGCCCGTCGCCAGCCAGCGCCCGTCCCCACTGAAACCCATATCCAAAATCCTGTCAGGATGCGCCGTCATCATCAGCACCTCCTTCCCCGCCGCCGTCTCCGACAAACGCACCATGCCCTCCCGGCTCCCCGACGCCAGCCACTTTCCATCCGGACTCACCACCAGGCTGCTGACAGGTTGCCGGTGATCCTCAAAACGCACCGTTCCGCGCTGACCGGTGCTTACATCCCACTCCACCGTTTTGCCGGTCACGAAGCCGCCATACAACCGGTTTCCGTCAGGATGCAGCGCCATCGCATCCGCCTTCATCTCACTTTTGACCTCGAAGGTTTTCAGCAAATTCCCCGTCGCCGTATCAAAAATCCGGAACACCGAATCCGCCTCCAGCACCGCCATCCGGGCCCCATCCGCGCTCATGGAAAAGTCCACCACCGCACCGCCCGCGCCCATGGAACGGGCCACCGTCCGACTTTCCAGATCCCACAGCACCACCCCGCCCGAGGTTCCGGCCGCTCCCAAAAACTTCCCATCCGCTGAAAAATGCACCCGCGTCCGCCGCCTCGCCGGCCCTTCCAACACATACGCCAGCCGCCCCGTCGCCACCTCCCACACCGGCACCGCCGTCCCTTCCCCTGCGGCCGCCAGCCATTTTCCATCCGCGCTGAACGCCACGCCCATCGGATGCGCCGCCGGAGACTCCAACAAATATTTCAGCTTTCCATCCTCCCTCCCATGCACCCGGATCCCGTTTTCCCCCGCCGCGCAGGACGCCACCAGCGCCCCATCCCCGCTCATCGCCACGCCCACCACCCGCCCGTCATGATGCGCCGACGACGGGCTTTGCCAGAGCATCGCATAACTGCGTGATCCTGACAAAATCGTCCGCGCCGCGCCGGACTCCGCGCTTCCCGGATCCAACAGCACCGGATAGCGCTCCCGGAACGCGCCGTCAGCCTCCGCGCGGCCGAATCCCTCAAACCCCAAAGCCCGCCCCGCCATCAGCTTGGCGGCGAAAAAATTCCGTTCCTTCCCCAGCGCCCGCGCGCGCTCCAGCCAGGCCTTCCCCTCCTCATGATGGGAAATGCGCAATAACCGTTCCGCCTCCCCGCGCGCCAGCTTGGCCCGGTCCGCCTCCTGCCCCGCGCGCCGCGCCTGCGCCAGGCTGACGATCGATCCCAACAACAAAGACCCCGCCACCGCCACCCCCGCCGCGAACACCACCCGATGCCGCGCCACCCATTTTTTCGCATAATAAAGCCGCCGCGGCGGAGCCGCCGTCACCGGCCGGCTTTCCAAATAACTCGACACATCATCCGCCAGCGCGCGCGCCGAGGCATAACGCCGCCGCCGGTCCTTCTCCAGACATTTCAATGTGATCCAGTCAAGATCCCCCCTCACGGATTTCCTCCGGATCTCCGTCATCCCCGGCTTGCCCGACCGTCCGCGTTGCGCGCTCGGACGCTGCGGCTCCTCGTCCCGCAGGATCCGCTGCATCTCCGTCACCCCCACCGCCAGCCGTGATGGCTCAAAGGGCAGGGCGCCGCATAACAATTCATAAAGCACCACTCCCAGCGCATACACATCCGTCCTTGTATCCACATCCACCCCATTCCCCAACGCCTGCTCCGGACTCATATAAGACGGCGTGCCCAGCACCTGCGCCTGCCGCGTCTGATCCATGTCCCCGGACTCCCGCGTCGCCTTCGCCACCCCGAAGTCGATGACCTTCAACGCTCCATCCGTCGACACCAAGATATTCGAAGGCTTCAGATCCCGGTGGATCACCCCCTTCTGATGCGCGTGCTCAATGGCCCCGCACAGTTGCAAAAACAGCTCCAGAGTCGGCCGGATATCCAAATCCTCCTCCTTGCGGTATTGTGTTATCGGACGGCCTCTAACCAACTCCATCACAAAATACGGCCGCCCCAGCTCCGTCGCCCCGGCCTCGAAAACCTGCGCGATATGCGGGTGATTCATCAACGCCAGCGCCTGCCGCTCCCGCTCGAAGCGCGCCACCACCTCCCGTGTGTCCATCCCCAGCTTGATCACCTTCAAAGCCACCCGCCGCACCACCGGCTGCACCTGCCTGGCCTCCCACACCGATCCCATGCCCCCCTGACCGATTAGCCGGACCAATTCAAAATGCCCGATTATCGCTCCCGGCGTTTCCTCGCGTTGCGCCGCCCAGGCCGCGCGCGCGGAGACCGCCTCTCCGGGCATGGTCGGCAACGCCCCATCCCCACCCTCCTCCGCGAATCCCCGCAACATCATCCGCACCTCCTCCAACAATTCCGGCTTGTCCGCACAGGCCGCCTCCACAAAGGCATCCCTCTCGGAAAGATGATAGGACAAGGCCACCTGGAAAATCCGGTCCGCCTCGCACTGCCCCTCGTCCCACGCCGCCGTCGTCAGCATGCAGGACGGACAACTCCCGTCCTCCGACTGCAGGCTCCCGCACTTCGCGCAGGTCGGGGGGGTGGATTTCATATCGGTTTGGCGAAGACGCTTTTCAGATAGTGCACCTCCTCCTCCAACTCATCCACATTGCTCACCGTCTCCGCGATCGTTTCCTGCAGCAGATCCCGATAACGCTTCCGCAGCTTGAACGCGCTCACCCGCAGCGCCGCCTCGGAAATGCCCAGCATCACCGCCGCCTCCGCATAGGGCATGGGTTCGCTTTTTCCCTCGATCCGCTCCCGCAATATGGAAAACAGCCCCCCCTTGCCAGCGGATTCATAACTTCTTCCCAGCCTCGCCATCACACTGTCCAAAAGCTGCCTCGCCCACGCCCGGTCGAATTCCAGCTCCGGCGTCAGACCATCCTTCGGCTCCACCGCCCGCTTTTGCCCCTCATCCATCGCATCCAGTTCCAAAATCGGAACGCCGCGTCCCCGCTTCACCTGCTGATCCTTCCTCCACAGGCTGATCGAAAACCGCTTCAGCGCGATCAACAAAAAGCTCCGCAATTTTCCCCGGTCCTGCCGCGCGTGCCGCAGGCCCTCCTTGGATAACAAATGTTCGAAAAATCCCTGCGTCAGATCTTTCGCGACCTCGGAGTCACCCGTCAGCCGGCAGGCGTAGCCATACAAAGGAGTCCAATAATCCTGACAAAGTCTGGCCAGCGCCGCGGGGTCCGACTCCTGTGCCTCCAACACCATGCTCCAGCTGGTGTGGGGGAATCTTCCCGGACTGGTTTCGGTGGAGTCGTTTTTGGCGGGCATTGGTGCCCCTACGTTGAATTAAAATCGGCGAAAGGCCATAAGGATCAGTTCCAACGCCTTAATTTTTCCGTCTTTTTTACGTTTATTTCGCAAAAGCCGCCTTCACCATGGCCTTCACTTCGTCCTTCGTCGCCAAAGTCGGCTTTTCCGGTCCCGTGATTTTGACAAAAACATCGCCTTCCGGACTCTGCAGAATCGCCCCCAACATCGCGTAACCAGGCATCGGGGTTTTGTTCGCCGACATGGCCGGGCCACTCAAAAAGGTTCCTTTCAACGTGACGATCAACGCCTTGTGCTCACCGATGGTCAGTTCCTCGCGCTCCATGACCGGAGGCGCGCCGTCCTCGCCGGGCTTGAACTGGGACTGCCAGCGTTTCAGATTCGGCTCGATGCCGCCGCCCTGGCCGGCTCCGAAGTGATAAAAATCCGCCTCCACCGCCGCCGCGCCATCCTTGCCCGGCAGCGTGAACCCACCCGCGCTCATCATCCGCGGTTCCGCCTTCGGCGTCCACGGTGCGGCGACCTTGAAATTGAAGGAACCGACTTTCAGTTCATTCACCTTGGGCGCGTCCTCGGCGGAAGCGGCGAAAGCGGTCAAAACCATGAAAAGCGAGGCAAGCAGGGAGCGGATCATGACGGTGGAAAAAGAGGGTGGGTTGAAAAAGTCGGTGGCGGAAAGGCCCGCGCGGGGAGCGGGGCCGCTTCGCCGCGGGCATGGAAAGATACGCGGGATGTCAGGAATATTTTACATTTTTCCCAGGATCCAATTCATAGTCCACCACCAGTTTCTCCGTGGTGTGCGGCTTGATGATGTCGTTCTGGAATTTGTGCCACGCCCCGTCATCCATGAAAATCCGCTGCTTCGCGCGCGATTCAAAATCCAGTCCCACAAAAAAAGGCCACTCGCATTTCGGGTCGATTTTCCGTCCCGAGCGCACTGCCATCACCTCCGGCACCTTCAAAAGCGTGCTGCGCGTCCGCCGGATCATGTCGTCCAGGATTTCGTCCGTGACGCCGGGATGCAGTTTATAAAGGGCGAGCTGGTGGACCATGGGCGGGGGGAATGAAGGCGGGAAAAACCATCCGGCGGGCGGCGCGGATCAGTCGTTCCACTTCAGCGCGCCTTTTTTCAGCGCATACACATAAGCGATCAGCAGGATGAATGCAAAACCCGCCATGCTCCAGAAAATTCCCGCGCTCTGCACCGCCATGTCCTTGAACACCACCGCCCAGGGAAACATGAACACCACCTCGATGTCAAACAGCACGAACAACATCGCCACCAGGTAAAACTTGACGCTGAACCGCGGCTGCGTCTCGCCAATGGGCAGCATCCCGCACTCATACGCGGACTCCTTGATCGCGGAACGCTTCCCGCTCTTTCCCACCAACACCGAAACCAGCAGGGTGGAGACCGCAAACCCCGACGCGATCAGGATTTGCATGAGAACAGGAAGGTAATCTTGCAGCATCCCGGCCCATAAACGAAACCCACGCACAGTGCAAGAGTAGTCCGCAGAGAGAGTAGTCCGCACAGTCCTCTGTGCGGCCGCAGCAACCTCGGATCCGCCTCGGCCCCCCAAAGCCCTCCCCCAAACCCCCACCAACCAACCCCCCCCCCCGTCACCCCGTCCGAGACCGAATCCCCGAAACCGCCGAAAAAATCGAACTCACAATACAATACGCAATCACCGTCACCACCGCCGCCAGGAAAATAATAATCGCCGGCGAAATCAACGCCGTCAGCCGCTTGATCCGCGTGTCCAGCTCCTTGTCATACCGACCCGCCGCCTTTTCCAAGGACCGCGACAAATTCCCGGTCTGCTCCCCGACCGCGATAATATCCGTCATCAAAGGCTGAAATCCCCCCGCCTCCCGGAGCGATCCCGATAACGGATCCCCCGCCGACACGGCCTCGATCACCCGCACCAGCCGGCCGCGGAAAAATTGATTCGAAGTCCCCGTCACCAACAATTTCAACGCCGACAGCAACGGCACGCCATTGGACAGCAGATTCCCCAGCGCCTGCGTGAAGCCCGCATAAAAACGGCTCTCCATGATCGGCCCGAATAACGGAATCCGCAGCTTCGCCCGGTCCCACCACGAGCGCCCGGCCCGCCCCGCGATCAACGCCCGGAACAACCCCGCCGCCGCCGCCCCGCCTATCAGCATGTGCCAGAAATACCGGGTGCAAAAATCACTGAAGTCCAAAAGCAGCCGCGTGATCGCCGGAAGCTGCTGTCCGGTTTTTGACAGGAGACTTGTTAGCTGCGGCACCAGGAACATCGTGAAAACCATCATCAACAACGCGCATGCCGCCGCCATGAAAGCCGGATAGACCATCGCCGCCGTGAACC